>NZ_DIQL01000056.1:46800-98043 GCF_002427225.1 Proteiniphilum sp. UBA5463
GCTAATGAGAGGCTGTTTCGTTCATATGAGGTTGCAGGTGAAATTTTTTCATGTCGAACTGACCGTATGCCTATGTCCGGATTAGAAAAATTAATGTTACAGGTTAAACTCTTTCCTGTCAAACTCCTCATACCGTGGTGGCAGGGGCACATATTCTTTGTCGTCCCATAGAGAACTGGTGATCATAAGGTCTGCACTGTAACGGTTGCAGGCAATAGGTACGTTGTGTACCCTGCACTGGCGTAACAACATCATTATATCCGCCTCGTGAGGCTGTGGATTGAGATCATCGATAAGAAAGACCGCTAGATTAACCTCCTTGCGGACAACCATGGCCGCAATTTCGGCATCACCTCCCATTGGCCCCGAGTTCATGATAGTTATATCGGGATAAACGCCGTTGTTATGGAGTGCTTCACGCACCAGCTTACCTGTCGTGCCTGTGCAAACAAGATGATGCTCCGACAGAAAGTCGGAATTGTAAATTACCCAGTCAACCATGTCTGCTTTGCGGTGATCGTGCGCAACAAGAGCTATCGTAAGTTTTTTATTCATCTGGTTTGTTTTTAAAATTTGTTTTTATGATTTCTCATTTTAATATTATTTTTATTTATTAATGTTTCGATAAATCCTCATTTATAACACTGGCAGTCAATAAGTTATGTCGAATCCTCAAAGGGGGTATACTCTATTGATATTTAGTGAATTATAAGAATTATTTTAAAAAAATTACCGAAATATTGATTCATGGAACCCTTTCGAAAAGCCTATTCCATTGCATTCGAATTACCATACACGTAGATATTCAGTGTATTACGAATGATTGTTTTAGATGTTCAGGGTTTTCGTGGCAGGCTCATTCATTAAATTCCCAGCTCCTCTCTGATTGCATTTATTTTTTCGCTGGCAGCGTACTCTGCCTGTTTAATATCTTCACGCGACTTAACTTTTCCCTTCACTTCTATGTAGAACTTTATCTTGGGTTCTGTTCCTGAAGGGCGGATAGAGAGTTTTGTGCCCTCTTCGGTGAAATATTGTATAACGTTTGAGGTGGTAGGCATCTCAAGGGCAACATTTTCGTTTCTGACAAAATCCACTGCTTCCAGCTTCGCGAAATCTTTAATCAGTACAACGGGTGAACCACCCAATGACTTCAGAGGATTGGTACGGAAGTTTTTCATCATATTTTCAATCTCGTCCGCACCTGCTTTTCCTTTGCGCACAAGAGAGATACCTGTCTCCTTTGAGTAACCATACTCTACATAGATATCCTGGAGCAGCTGGTACATGGTTTTCCCATTATCTTTAGCCCAGGCTGCTATCTCTGCAAAAAGAGCACATGCCGATACAGAATCCTTGTCGCGCACGAAGTCGCCTGCCAGAAAGCCATAGCTCTCCTCACCGCCGCCGATATAGTTTTTTACTCCCTCATTTTTTCGGATAACATCTGCTATCCATTTGAAACCGGTGTAACAATCATACATATCAACACCTTTTTTAACAGCGATATTCTTCAGCAACTCTGAGGAAACAATGGTCTTTACCACATACTCTTTTCCTGTGAGCAAGCCCAGCTCTCCGCGTTTATTCATAAGGTAATAAAGGCATAGTAGCATTGTCTGGTTACCGTTAACCAGTATGAAATTGCCCTCATCATCGCGAATAGCTGTCCCAAAACGGTCACCATCGGGATCGGTCCCCATAACCAGTTCTGCACCTGTCTCCTCTGCCTTTTTAATAGCCATATCCAATGCAGCGGGTTCTTCGGGATTGGGAGATATCACTGTGGGGAAATTACCGCTGATCACATCCTGTTCGGGTACATGAATGATATTGGTAAAGCCTATGGCTTTTAGTGCATCGGGTACCAGGGTGATGCCTGTGCCGTGGATTGGTGTATAAACAATTTTAATGTCATTGTGCCGCTTAATTGACTCAGGTGAGAGTACAAGCCTTTTGACCTCCTCAATGAACGCTTTGTCCATATCTTTTCCAATGATCTCTATCAGTTTTTTGTTTCCCTTGAAGAGGATATCGTCAACACATTTAATGCGGTTAACCTCAGCAATGATATTTTTGTCGTGAGGCCCCAACACCTGTGCCCCATCATTCCAGTATGCCTTGTACCCGTTATACTCTTTCGGGTTATGCGAGGCGGTGATCATTATTCCGCTCTGGCAGCCAAGCTTTCTGATGGCGTAAGATACTTCGGGGGTTGGACGCAGATCTTCAAAAAGAAACACCTTAATACCATTTGCACTGAAGATGTCGGCCGAGATTTCAGCAAATTTTCTGCTGTTGTTGCGACAATCATGTCCTATCACCACCTTTATCTCATCCAGCTCTGAAAACTCTTTCTTCAGGTAGTTGGAGAGGCCCTGTGTTGCCGAGCCAACCGTGTAAATATTCATCCGGTTGCTTCCGGCACCCATGATGCCTCGCAATCCGCCCGTCCCGAACTCAAGATCTTTGTAGAATGCATCAATAAGTTTCGACTTATCTTCGCTGTCGAGCATCTTCTGGACCTCTTCCTTCGTTTCAGAATCGTAGTTTCCTTTGAGCCATAATATGGCTTTGTTTGTGACTTGTGCTAATAATGTTTCTTCTTCCATATTCAAGCAATGAATTTATCTATTTTTCAATTGTGTTTACTTTATATTTATCGCCGGTCTGTTCTACTATCTTTCTGTAGTATTCATCTGGATAACCCGGCCGTATTGGAGATGCAGGTTGTCCATAGGCATTGCGTTTAAACTGGCCGTCCTCCTCTCTTTTAATAACACCGTCAACATATTTAACCATAAGGTATTCACCCAGTTTTTTCCATTCCGCTACACCCTCTTTAACCAGATTGTTTGTATACTGAGTAAGGTAGTGAACTGCTTCAGAGGGCGACTGCTTGTGGAGTTCGGCAGCATGTTTTTCTACCCCGGGCTGAGATTCTCTATATTGATCTTCTAACTTAGTTTGTACCTTTTTCATGTCGGCACTCATATCTCTATACCGTGTATAAACCATGTTGGAGACCCAGTTATGCACCCAGAATGCTGATGTCCACGAGAAGCTCAGCAGATCACCATTACCCTCAGCCATTTCGTGAGGTATCTCGTTATGTCCACAATAGAACGGGTAATATACTGTCTGGGCAGCGTTGTCAATACCGAACCAGAGAATACCTCCAATTTCATTGGGCAACCATGAACGCATCTGCGCTACAAAAGAGAATGCCGTCTGCTGTGTAGATATGGGACGTTCATTGCAGTATTGAACGGAGTCAACCTCAAATGTGAGAGGCGACCAGCGGTAAGGAGAGTTGAAAGGCCCTGCACCCGCATCAAAGCGCCAGTCCAGTTCGGTGCCTTCATAATGGTCGCGCATCATTTCCTGAATATCATGAACGCTCAGTTTCCTGTCAGGTTTGATATAAAGCGGCATTGGGTCGGTTGTCTTTCCCTGCGCATAAGGCAGATACCTGCCCATTTCCCTGTTCACCCGATTGAAGAACGACCATACACGGGCTTCACAAAAACGGAGTGCACCGAAGTCCAATGGGGCATAGGCCTTGGCAAAGCTGAAATCGGCATCATCACCGTTGAAATAACCTTTCTCCCGGGCAAAAGAGATGACATCGGGTGAGTAAAGGCAGTTCTCCGGATCATTCAACGGAAACTGCTGTATGCGAGCCTGGTTAGCGTGTGCTGACACGCAGTCGTCGGGAATACGCACGGCCACCCATACAGCACCTTTATTTCCGGTGCCCTTCCCAATCATCTCCATTATCCATGCTTCATCAGGATCGGCAATAGAGAACGATTCGCCGGAACTGTAATAACCGTGTTCTTTTACCAGGCCGGTTATTATTCTAATGGCTTCACGCGCATTTTTGGCACGTTGGAGTGTAATATAAATAAGGCTTCCGTAATCCATAATACCGGTGGAATCGGATAATTCTCCGCGCCCACCAAAGGTGGTTTCTCCAATGGCAAGCTGATATTCGTTCATATTCCCTGTCACATTATATGTTTGAAGCACTTGTGGTATTTCACCCAGATATTTTCCGGTATCCCATTCATGCACCTTGAGCATTTCTCCGGGCCGGTATTGTCTTGCAGGCCAATGGTACAATTCTCCATACAGGGAGTATGAATCGGCAGCATACGAGATAAGCACCGAACCGTCGGCAGATGCTTTTTTCCCAACGAGTAGGTTAGTGCACGGAAGTGATAAAAAGGTGGTAAATATTACCGCGAGCGTAGTCAGAAAGAATCGTATCATATATATTTAAAGATTATCACAAAATTTTCTACAACAGTGTAAAGATAATTTATTTTGTTCAATCTGTCCAAATAGTAGCCTGGATATTTATTTTATTTCGCATAAATGGTTCGCATATTTGAAAAAAACAGGTTATATTTGTGAAGATAATAAACCTCACTGTGTGGACTATATGAAAGTTAAAATAACAGAATTCGGATCAAAAAGAATACTTGGCATTACATCTTATCAGATAATTTTCCTTCTGATACTGATTGTGATGCTTTTTTTCTTTAGTGACAGCAGCATAACCAAAAGGATAAAATATGAAACGCAGATCAAAGATCTTGAATCCCAGATTGATTTTTACCGGCAGCAGGCAGATGCTGATAAAGAAAAGTTGAATGAACTCAAATCAAATAGAGATGATCTGGAAAAATTCGCACGAGAAAATTATCTCATGAAAAAGGAAAACGAAGAAATTTTCATTATTGAGTAAATATAATATCTGTGAGATGAAAGATATATTATTTCGAATTGCCGCTTCAGGCATATTATTTTCAGCGCTCCTTTATCTGTTTGCTCCGTTTGTAGCACCATGGATAATGGCTCTGTCAGTGTTAATCTTTTCTGCACTGACTGTTACAAAACCCTATCCCGGGAAAAGTATCCGGGGTAAAAGGCTGTTTAATTTCCAGATTTTTTCATGTGCACTGATGATAGTTGCCACATACCTTATGTTCAGGCAGCGTAACGAATGGGCATTGTCAATGATAGCAGGCGCAGTTTTTCTCCTTTATGCCGCAATTACAATACCCAGAGAACTGGAAAAGGAAAATATCAGCGAATCATAAGAACTACAGCAACACGCACGTAATTCTTTAAAAAAAATGAATGAATAAGAGCATACTAATAATCGACGACAATGTAACAGTCTGTCTGATGTTGAAATCGTGGTTGGTAAAGAAAAATTTCAATGTCGAAACGGCTTTAAGCGTTAAAGAGGCAAAACAGATGGTGAAAGAACAGCCGTTTGATTTAATTCTAAGTGATATAAGAATGCCTGAAACCGATGGTTTTGCCTTTTTATCATGGATTACAAAATATGATTCTGAAATACTTGTAATCATGATGACTGGATATGCCGATATTGAAACTGCTGTTGCTTCCATGAAATCAGGTGCTGCGGATTATATTTCCAAACCAATTGATCCTGAACAGCTTTATCTGAAAATCGACGAGGCGTTTAATATTCAGGAAAACAGGCTTAAAAGAAAACGTTTTTCCAATGATTTCATAAAACTTCCCGGCAGTGAGTATGAACAGGTTTTCTATAAACTCAGCAAGGTTACCGAAAATAACAGACATCTGCTTATTATCGGTGGCAGGGGAACGGGGAAAGCATCTACCGTAAAATACATATACGAGAGAGGCCTTCATTTATCCAAACCGCTTGTTGTGCTTGATTTTGACCAATATACAGATGCCGCCAGCTTAAATAGCCGGTTTAATGAGACTGATGAGAAAGGGTCTATTTTAATGGAAAAATTCAAGTTGGCAAAGGGTGGCCTTTTGTACATCCGGAAAGTAGATAAGCTCAACATCAACCTGCAGGACGAATTACTGACTATTTTAACCAAACAGAAAAGGGACGATGATTTTACACAAGTAGTCATGAGCACAGAGATGAGCAAAAGAAATTTACAGAAAAATCTGATTCCAAAACTTTACTACCTGCTCGAAAAGGATTGTTTGACCCTTCCCTCACTGAAAGGGAAAAAAGAGGCAATAATGTATCTCGCATCCTATTTTCTCAGGTTCGCCAATATCACCCTTGACAAAAAAATTGAGAGTATCGATCCAGCCTTCCAGGATACACTCATCGGATATGAATGGCCCGGAAATATTCAGGAACTGAAAAATTGTATTATTAAAGCAGCTTTGCTTACCGAAGGGACAAATATTAATATTTCTGTTGTTTCTGGCCTGTTCGGGAATATGCCGAAAAAAAGAGATCGCAACATATCTGTGAAAACAATAGAGGGCCTTCGCAAGGAAAACTATGAAAAAGAGAAAATACTTGAGGCTCTTGAACTGGCCAAAGGAAATAAGACTATGGCAGCAACTATACTGAATATTGACAGGAAAACATTGTACAACAAGATCAAGCTCTATAATGTTACAACAAGCGGTTGATAAATAACTATATATATTACCAATGATGAAAAAAAAAGGATTTTCAAAGATAAAATTAACCGTTATTGCCGGATATCTGCTGGTAGTATTTATCATGGCCATTGGGCTGCTTGCCATTTATAATTATCTTGTCGATTTTTCCAATAAGAAAATTAAAAACGAAGATATGTCGGAACTGCTGCTTGTGGGTAATGTACTGTCTAAACTTTATGAAATTGAGAGCGAGCAGAATCTATTCACAGCCGAGGGTGCGCAACAATATTTCTCCAAATACGACTCTATTGTTCCAGAAATCCACTCTAGTCTTGATTCATTAAAAATTCTTGCCAGAGATTCCTACCGAGAGGAAGAGCTCGACACCATCAAACTTCTTATAGTCAAAAAAAAGGAGAATTTGAAAACTGTTGCTGTACTGCTGGATTCTATCGGGAAAGCGCCGGAGATTATCCGTATAACCGAGAGCAGCTATGTACCTAAAAAGCTTAACAGGGAAATTTCAGATTATCTGGAAGATAGTAAAATAAAGGATCGCGACAAGTCTCAAAGCGATACTACTGTAGTAATGAAAGGACGTAGAACCTTTTTGAACCGGGTCCGCGATGTGTTTGTCCCCTCAAACGACTCAACTCTCGTAATTGAGAACAGGTCTGTTGTAGAAGAAAATAGCCTTAGTAAGATTGTCGACACCCTCATTAACAAGGTACGCTATTCGGAAACACTCGACCTGCAACGGCAAAATCAGTTTAAAAAGGCTTTTTTGGAACGGCAGGAGGAGCTTAATCATACCAACCGAATGCTTACAAATCGCATCGATGAAATGTTGAAAGGAATAGAACAGGAGGAGATAAAAAAATCTCTTCAGCTTATCATTGATAAGGAGCGTGCACTTTCATCATCGCAGCGCACTATGTTTTTTGCGCTATGTCTGGCAATACTGATTGTTATCATATTCGGTATTCTATTTCTGGTTGATATCAACAGAAGCCAGCGTTACAGAAAACAGCTTGAAGAATCCAACAAGCGCATATCGGAATTGCTGTTCTCACGTGAGAAACTGATGCTAACCATCTCTCACGACATTAAGGCGCCTATGAGTTCCATCATTGGATTTATTGACTTGATGAATTCTGGTGCCTACCGTAAAAGCAGCACCTATCTCGGCAATATGAGAAAGTCAGCAGAACACGTGCTGCAACTTGTATCCACGCTGCTCGATTACCATAAGCTTGAATCGGGTACGTGGCAGCCTAAGGAGTCCGATTTTAATCTTTACAGCCTGGTGAACGAAACTGTGTCGAGCTTTAAGCCGCTTGCTGAACAAAAAGGGCTGGAGTATATAGTAGAGAATTGTCTGTCGGTAGATTCTGAATGTCATGGCGATCCTTATGTGATCAGACAAATTATGGGAAACATTATCTCTAACGCAGTAAAATATACTTTAAATGGGAGAATATTAATTGTCACAGGAGAAGAGGTGTGGGAGTCAGCCAAATGGTTAATATTTTCAGTTATCGATACAGGTATAGGAATTGATATTGACGAACAACAGCTTATTTTCGGGGAGTTTCAGCAGCTGGATGAAGGTGCTGACCAGAGCGGAAATTTAGATGGAAGTGGTCTTGGGTTGTCTATTACAAAAAGATTTGTTGAAATATTAAAGGGTGAAATAATACTTAAATCTAAAAAAGGAGCAGGTTCTGAATTTATTGTGAAAATTCCCCTGAAACCGATACTATCCGAAAAGGCAGCTGCACCGGTTGAATTTTCTGAAAGGCATGATCTGAATGATATTTCTGTTCTGGCAGTTGACGACGATCCAATTCAATTAAAAATGATATCAGGGATGCTTGAGAATATGAAGGTGAAATGCATTTCAGAGGTAAATACTTTTAATTTGCCATCACTCATTCAGAAAACAAAGTTCGATTTAATGTTCCTTGATCTTCAGATGCCCGGAGCAAATGGTTTTGAGGTTATTCAGGAGTTAAGAAAGACCAAAAATATTAATATTGATGATATTCCAGTCATAGCTTTGTCGGCACGTTCAGATCTTTCAGCATCAGATGTAAAAGGTTACGGGTTTACCGATTTTCTGATCAAACCATTTACTCAGGATCAGCTATATCGTATTATTTTGCGCTATGTGACCCAAAAAAATAACAAGAAACCTGTCTTTCGCGTTGAGTCTAAGCCTGAAATAAAAAAAGGTGTTGGAGCACTTATCAATTTTGTGAGGACAGACAGGAAAATATCTTTGGAAATACTGCAATCATTTTCTGATGAGATGGTTAGAGATTTGGGCTCATTGAAAGAGTTTTTTGATAGGCAAGATTACAAATCAGCAGACAATCTCTCTCATAAAATGCTTCCGCTTTTCCGGATGATTGGTGATAAGCAGGTTATTACTCTTCTGGAACAACTGGAGAGAGAGCAACCTATATTTGCCGGGGAAGAGGAGTATTTGTTTAATGCTATTAGAAAAAGTGTGGACGAGGCACATGTTTTTATAAGAGAACTGTCTGAAAACAAAGACGATGAGTAATCCGGTGATTGAAAAATACAAAAGGTATCTTCTGCTGGAAAAGGGGCTCTCTTCTAACACCATTGAAGCCTATATGTCTGATCTGCAGAAACTGATTAATTTCGCTGAGTCGCGGCAACTCACTTTTAATTCCATAGGGCAGAATCATCTGGAGGAGTTCGTGGCCGATTTGCACGATAAAAAAATTTCTCCCCGATCCATGTCCCGCGTTATCTCGGGGATAAAATCCTTTTTCCGCTTTCTTCTGCTTGATAACTACAGGGATGATAATCCCGGCGAAATGCTTGAATCGCCCAAGATCGGATTAAAACTTCCCGTGGTATTATCCTTAAATGAGATTGATTCTCTTCTTAGCGTAATAGATCTGTCTACAGCTGAGGGAACACGTAACTATGCAATTATCGAAACGCTCTATAGTTGTGGCCTGCGTATATCGGAGTTGACAAACCTGCGTTTTTCAGATCTTTTTTTTGAGGAAGGTTTTATCCGTGTGGAAGGTAAAGGGAGTAAACAGCGGTTAGTCCCCATTTCCGAAACGGCTGTGCAGAAAATCAGGAACTGGATACCATACCGTAATCAGATTAATATTCGGAAAGGAAGCGAAGATGTACTTTTTGTCAGTTCACGCGGTAAGGCGATTTCGCGTGTAACAGTTTTTCACTACATAAGGCAGTATGCCGAAGCGGCAGGTATACAAAAAGAGATCAGCCCGCATGTTTTTCGTCATTCGTTTGCTACGCATCTGCTCGAAAGAGGTGCTAATATCCGTGTAATCCAGGAGATGCTGGGACATGAGAAAATAACTACAACAGAGATATATACCCATATAGACCGTAGCTTTTTGCGGCAGGAGATAATAAATCATCATCCCAGAAACAGGAAAAGCAATAAGTAAGGCTAGAGCTCAATAGTCAGAAACAAGAAATGGTGTAATGGATACTCCTAAAAGTAAAAGACATCAAAGAGAGGAGCATGTTGAGCGTGTTGATAAAATTATATTGAAATAGATAGAACCTCCGGGATTATTTTATATATTTGCTCATTAAAACTTATTAAACAGATATATCATCATGAAGTTTGTAGTATCAAGCGCCACATTGTTGAATCATTTACAGGCCATAAGCAGGGTCATAAATACCAAAAATACATTACCAATTCTGGATTGCTTCCTTTTGGATTTAAAAGATAATATGCTCACACTAACGGCTGCCGATAGTGAAACGCGATTGGAGACATGGGTTGAGGTTAACAGTGCAACAGGTGAAGGATTTTTGGCTATTAATGCCAGAAATCTGCTCGATCCTCTGCGTGAGCTTCCCGATCAGCCACTCACTTTCGATATCAATGATGAAACCCTTGAGGTGTTTATCTACTACCACAATGGTAAATACAATTTTGTGGGATCGAAGGGTGATGAATATCCGGAACCGAAACCACTTAATGACTCTGCTATGTCACTTGAGATTGATGCAGAAACCCTTTTCACAGGAATCAACCGGACTTTTTTTGCTACTGCCGATGATGAACTTCGTCCGGTGATGAACGGAATATATTTTGATATTACAGCCGATGATCTCACTTTTGTAGCTTCCGACGGTCACAAATTAGTACGAGTGACTACCTCTGAAGCCCAGGGTGAGGGGCGCTCATCGTTTATTCTTCCCAAAAAGCCGGCTAACCTGTTAAAATCTCTCCTTCCCAGGGAAACGGGAAAAGTTGATGTCAAATTTGATGAGAACAACGCATATTTTACCCTGCCTACATACAAAATGGTATGCCGCTTTGTTGAGGGTAGATATCCAAATTATAACTCTGTAATTCCGCAAAATAACCCCAACACGTTTACATTGGACAGGCTGGCATTTTTGAACGCACTTAAGCGAGTAGCTGTCTTTTCAAATCCTTCAAGCAGCCTTGTAAAGTTGCAACTCTCCGAAGACAGAATTGTTGTTTCCGCGCAGGATATTGATTTTCTTACTGCTGCAGAAGAGACGATACCCTGCACTTATGAAGGCAACGTGATGAATATTGGGTTTAAAGCGTTGTTCCTTATAGATATTCTTAATAATATTCCCTCTGCTGATGTGCGAGTAGAACTTTCCGATCCTTCACGTGCCGGATTAATACTGCCGGTGGAGAAAGAGGATAACGAGGATATGCTAACGCTACTTATGCCGATGATGCTGAACGATTAAAGGGAATAAAATGGAATTGAATCTTAAAAATCCGCTGGTTTTTTTCGATCTGGAAACTACCGGAATAAATATCACACACGATCGAATTGTTGAAATATCGTTTCTTAAAGTATATCCAAACGGTAAGGAAGAAATCAAATCGAGACGTATAAACCCCGAGATGCCCATTCCGCCGCAGTCAACGGCAATACATGGTATCACTGACGAAGATGTGAAAGATTGCCCCACCTTTAGGCAGGTAGCTAGATCACTTGCCGACCAGTTGGAGGGGTGCGACCTGGCAGGGTTCAACTCCAGCAGGTTCGATGTGCCTATGCTGGCAGAGGAGTTTCTTCGTGCTGGTGTTGATTTCGATATGAGCAAACGTAAATTTGTGGATGTGCAAATCATCTTTCACAAGAAAGAACAGCGTACGTTGGAGGCAGCATATGCTTTCTACTGCGATAAAAAACTGGATAATGCTCACTCTGCTGAGGCAGATGCAATGGCGACCTATGAAGTGCTCAAGTCGCAACTCGACCGCTATCCCGATTTGGTAAATGATATAGATGTATTATCTAAGGAGTACTCAAGCTTCAATAATAATGTCGATTTTGCAGGACGTTTCATCTATAATGAAGAGGGTGTAGAGGTGTTCAACTTCGGAAAACATAAGGGGAAGCCGGTCAGTGAGGTACTTAAAAACGAGCCAAGCTATTATTCCTGGATGATGGATGGTGATTTCCCGATGAATACCAAACAGGTACTCACCAAAATACGATTAAAAGAACTTAACGGATAATTCTTCATGCCCCGTTACTTCATAACCCTTGCATACAATGGTAAGAACTACGTTGGATGGCAAGTCCAACCCAACGGGACTGGTGTGCAGGAAGTTCTTCAGGGTGCGTTGTCAACTATTCTGCGAGATAAGGTGGAAGTTGTGGGGGCTGGGAGAACCGATTCGGGCGTTCATGCCCGGAAAATGATTGCCCATTTCGATTGGGAAGAAGCCGATTTTTCTTCAGACAATCTGTTGCGGAAACTTAATAATTTTCTTCCGAAAGATATATCTATCTCCTCAATACGTGAGGTGCGCCCAGATGCGCATGCCCGGTTCAGTGCAATTTCACGTACTTACAGATACTATGTTACAACTGTAAAGGATCCTTTTCGCCATGAATTTACATACAGGGTTCGTTATCACCTCAATATCCAGATGATGAACGCTTTATGCTCAGTAATACAGCAGTACAGAGATTTTACAAGCTTCAGCAAACTGCATACAGATGTGAAAACCAACAATTGCAAGATTGAATATGCCGGATGGGAGAGGGTGGGAGAAGAGTATGTCTTTACAATCAAGGCCGACAGATTTCTCAGGAATATGGTTCGTGCTATAGTGGGAACACTGCTCGAAGCAGGCAGGGGGAGGCTTGATGAGCGTGGCCTGCGACGTGTTATTGAAGCTAAAAACCGAAGTGTGGCTGGTGACTCTGTTCCGGGAAATGCCCTTTTCCTGGAAGATGTTTCCTATCCCGATAATATTTGGTTATGACAGGTATATGGGTGAAAAATTAACGCAGCGGGACTGTGAAGCCGCTGCGTTGAATTTTTTCGTCTTTTCAGACATTTATATTTTCTGTTATCAATGATTAATTGAAATAATTAGTCATTCATTGAAATAAGAAACTCTTCGTTACTCGATGTGCGTCTCATCCTGTTAAGCAGAAACTCCATGGCTTCTACTGAATTCATATCCGAAAGGAAATTTCGGAGCACCCACATGCGGTTGAGCGTCTCCTGAGAAAGAAGAAGATCATCGCGACGTGTGCTCGATGCAATAATATCCACCGACGGGAAAATACGTTTGTTTGATAGCTTACGGTCGAGCTGAAGTTCCATGTTGCCTGTTCCCTTGAACTCTTCAAAGATCACATCATCCATTTTGGAGCCGGTATCTGTGAGGGCAGTCGCTATAATTGTTAGAGAACCCCCGTTTTCTATATTACGGGCAGCACCGAAGAAACGTTTGGGCTTATGCAGTGCGTTGGCATCCACACCACCAGAAAGTACCTTCCCCGATGCAGGCTGTACTGTGTTGTAAGCACGTGCCAGACGAGTGATTGAGTCTAGAAGTATCACCACATCGTGACCACATTCCACCAGCCTGCGGGCTTTGTTCAATACAATTTCTGCAATTTTCACGTGACGGTCTGCAGGCTCATCAAAGGTAGAAGATATCACCTCGGCATTAACGCTACGCTCCATATCTGTCACCTCTTCAGGGCGCTCATCTATAAGCAGAATAATCATATATACGTCAGGATGATTATCTGCAATTGCATTTGCAATATCTTTTAGCAGCATGGTTTTACCAGTCTTCGGCTGCGCTACAATCAGTCCGCGTTGTCCTTTACCAATGGGTGAGAACATATCTACCACACGGCATGAAAGGTTATCGTTATGACCTTTGGTAAGGTTGAATTTTTCATTTGGGAATAGTGGTTTCAGGTGATCGAATGGAACACGGTCACGCACATCGTCAGGTTTGCGACCGTTGATTAGATCTACCTTTACCAGAGGAAAAAATTTCTCACCTTCTTTGGGAGGACGAATAGGCCCTTCCACCACATCACCCGTTTTAAGTCCGAAAAGACGGATCTGCGATTGTGAAACGTAGATATCGTCTGGCGAAGACATGTAGTTGTAGTCCGAAGAGCGCAGAAATCCGTAACCGTCAGACATAATCTCCAGAACGCCCGATGCCGTGAGTATACCATCGAAATCGTAACCGGGATCTTTCTCTTTCTCTTTCTGTTGCTGTTGCTGTTGCCCCTGGGGTTGAGCCTGTGACTGCCCATGACTTTTCGATTGTTGAGCCTGTGGCTGCTGCTTGGGTTGTAGCGGTGAAGGTGAAATAAGATCCATCATCGATACTTTACTGCCCAAAACGGGAGTTTCTTTCTCAATAGCTGTATCTTTTACTTCAGATGTTTCTTCTGCAACTACCGGTGGTAAGGTTACTGGAGCAGGCGCACTCTTCTTTTCATCGTTTCGGTGCTTTGATGAGCGGAATACCAATTGAATAGGCCTTCCGGGAGATTTTGGAGTTTCTGGTGCTGCAGTTGCCTCTTTTGTAGCTGTAGTTGCCTCTTTTGTAGCTGCAGTTGTCCCTTTTGTGGTTGTAGTCGTGTCTTTTGCTGCCTCTGATTTTTTTTGGCTTGCCGACTCTGATTTTGTCTGGGTTTGAGATTGAGAAGAAGTTTTCGCAGCACTCTTTTCCGGCATTGCATCTTCTTTAACTACTTTTTTTGGTTTTTCTGTTTCAGCAACGGCAGGTTTCGATTGATTTTTTGATGTATCCTGTTCTTTCTTTTGCGGTTCGTTTTTAACAGCTTTCTTTTCCGGCTCCACCTTTTTTTTATCAGAACCACCCTTCTTAGCGTTGGCATTGGATCGGTTTTTCCCATAGCTAGCCTGTCTGGTTGCTGATTCGGCGCTCATTTTTTTTGTCTCTGCAATTGCCTGTTCGTCAAGAATTTTATAGATGAGTTCTTCTTTCTTATATGCGTCCGGGCGTCTTATTCCCATTTCTTTGGCAAGTACCCGTAATTCGGTTGTAAGCTTTTCATTAAGCTCAATAATGTTATAAGCCATGTAGATCTATTGAATTTCGTTATGGTTTTTGAATAAATATTGTTAATAAATTATTTCCGGTTTCAGCAACGGATGTATGATTTAGCATACAAATATTCTAAAAAAGGCGGATATAATTGAATTTGAAATGAATAAACAAATAATAACAGTAAAAATTGAGAATGTGTACTGTTGAAGATTCAATCACAAAGGTAGTGTTTTTTTTGATAACACTGAATAACTTCGCGTTTTTTTTTGTAAAATGCGGAATTTAACCAATAAAGTTGCAATATTTAGCCATTTTATTGGCAAAGTTTAGCCAAAATAATTCAAACTAATCAGAAATCCTCCTGATTCACTCTGTTTGAGTTGTTGCGGCGCCTCTCTATTTCATTCTTATACAACAAAGACCTTCTTCTTTCCAGCGAGTTTGGAGATGTGGATTGAACAAACAGATTGTTTGACACTTCCGCCCACTCAGATGCTTTATCCATATCGTCCATCATCTCATAGGCAAGTGCAATATTATTTGCTGCCTTGGCTTTATCAGTTTTGTTTGAGAGGGAATTATAAAAAGTTTGCCATTTCTCTATTGCTTCTTCCCATCTGGCTCCCTTTGCAAATGTCTCTCCCTCTCGCATCAAAGAGTTGGGGAGTGTGTAATACCATCTGTCTTGCATCTCCCAGTGAGGTGCAAACACATATGTCATCTTTTCGGCTGCCTTTACAGCCAATAACTTCATAGCCTCTTCGGTTGACGGAATCATTACTTCCGCATAAGCCATCCCATCCTGAATATCAAAGCCTTCCCAACGAATGCTGTCGGTATATTGTACTGCAGGAATTTTCCCCTCCATGGTGGGAAGGTACACACGTATAACTGAGTTTATCTTTCCTGTCAAATCGCTGTATGTGTAGCCTTGCTGCCTGAAATGCTCCCTTTTATTGGTCTCTATTATCAGTTTATCGAGCGAAACAATAGCGTCAGCGCCGGTCATCCTTCTAATTTCGTTCATTGTTTCGGGGGCAATAAGCTCTTCCCTGAAGAAGTCTTTGTCGCTTCTCAAAGGTTTGTTATAGAACACAACCCGCTGGAAATAATCCTCCTCATTCAAAAATTGTGAAAGGGCTTCGGTGTAGTATATGGCAATACTGTCGGACGAGGCTTTCGTCCTCTGTGCGGCTGAGCGGCCCAGTTGTTTTATGTAATGCCCAATCTCGTCGGGTTGCTGTACTACATTATTTACTACTGCTATATTCAGCACATTCGATGGTAATGCTACCTGGGCTGGCTCACGTGTTTCCACTGACAGATATTTTATTCCTGCACAACTGCTCAGAAGCATTCCTGCAAAAAGAACAGACAGGAATGGCTTGTATGCTTGATTCATACGGTTTAAACTATTTAACCTATTTAACCTATTTATTATTGAGGATATCATATAGAACTTATTCTCGTACATTATTAACATTTACGGTAGCGCAAAAGTTTTCAGAACACTAAAAATATAAACTGAAGATGACATGGTGCTCAATTCTATGTCCGAAAAAGTTTTCAGAACACCAAAGATCGAACCCTTATTAAAGATGCATTTCAACGGATTTGGTTTAATGTGGGTTTTGTTTTTTTTGAGTGTAAGCTATTATACGATTATTTCTTTTTTTAGAAAGTTCGTTTCCCTATGATTGGCTTGGCAATTTTTTATGTATATTTGTGGCACTCTTAAAAATACACAACAGAAAAATAAAAAAAGAAACTAACAGAAGTATGACATTTAACATTATTGTGTTGGCGAAGCAGGTACCTGATACACGCAATGTTGGGAAAGATGCGATGAAAGCCGATGGAACTGTAAACAGAGCGGCACTTCCCGCTATATTCAATCCCGAAGATCTGAATGCTTTGGAGCAGGCCCTTGGAATCAAAGAGAGCTATCCGGGATCTACAATTACGGTGCTGACTATGGGACCGGGACGTGCTGCCGAAATCCTTCGCGAAGGGCTTTTCCGTGGTGCAGATGACGGAGTGTTATTGACCGACAGGGCTTTTGCCGGTGCCGATACGCTGGCTACATCGTATGCGTTGGCCATGGCTGTCAGGAAACTTGGAAAATTCGATATCATCATTTCCGGACGACAGGCTATCGATGGTGATACCGCCCAGGTAGGTCCCCAGGTGGCCGAAAAACTGGGAATACCCCAAATTACCTATGCCGAGGACATCGAAAGAATAGAAAAAAATAAGGTAACTGTTAAACGGCGCCTTGATAACGGTGTAGAAGTGGTGGAGTGCCCCCTTCCGGTGTTGATTACCGTTAACGGATCGGCTCGAACATGCAGGCCCCGCAATGCGAAGCTGCTGCAAAAGTATAAACACGCCAGAACCATCACCGAGCGTCAGACTGAAAATATCGACTACATAGATATATATAGCAGTCGCCCCTATCTGAACTTAACCGAATGGAGTGTGGCCGATGTAGATGCGGACATAGTTCAGTGCGGCCTCTCCGGTTCTCCTACGAAAGTGAAAAAGATTGAGAACGTTGTCTTTCAGGCCAAAGAGAGCAAAAGACTCAGCGGCAGTGATATGGAGATTGACGAGCTGATGAGGGAGCTAATAGAAAGTCATACGATTGGATAATAAAAATTACAATGAACTATTTTGCTAAGCTATATGAACAGAATAGAAGTATGTTTGAAATCTGTTATGGTAGGAAATAGTCTAATTTATTAAGAATAAATGAACAACTTATTTGTATATTTGGAAATAGAAGAGGGAACGGTAGCTGATGTGAGTCTGGAACTGCTGACCAAAGGGCGATCGCTTGCCAGCCAGCTGGGATGCAAGCTTGAGGCTGTGGCTGCTGCATCAAAACTCGATAATGTTGATCAACAGGTTTTTCCCTATGGAGTAGATGTGTTGCATATCTTCAAAGATAACAGATTGTCGCCTTATACCACACTGCCTCATACATCCATCATGGTGGAACTCTTCAAAAAAGAAAAGCCGCAAATCTGTCTTATGGGGGCTACCATTATAGGGCGCGACCTTGGCCCACGCGTATCATCGGCATTGGGAAGCGGGTTAACCGCCGACTGTACCTCGTTAGAGATAGGCGACCACGAGGATAAAAAAGCTGGAAAAAATTATGAGAACCTTCTCTATCAAATACGTCCCGCTTTTGGTGGAAATATTGTGGCATGGATCATTAACCCCGATCATCGTCCGCAGATGGCTACGGTACGCGAAGGGGTTATGAAAAAGGAGATTTACGATCTTAACTATAAAGGTGAAAAAGTGGAATACAATGTGAAAGATTTTGTGAAAGAAGAAGACTTCATTGTTTCCATTATCGATCGTCACGTTGAGAAATCAAAGGTAAATATTAAAAATTCACCCATCATTGTATCAGGAGGTTATGGCGTGGGGTCGAAAGAAAACTTCCAGATGCTCTACCAGCTTGCCGACGTGCTGGGTGCTGAAGTGGGCGCATCACGTGCAGCTGTAGATGCCGGATTTGTAGAACATGAACGTCAGGTGGGACAAACGGGTGTAACCGTCCGCCCTAAAGTGTATATCGCCTGTGGCATCTCGGGACAGATACAGCATATTGCCGGTATGCAAGATAGTTCTATCATCATTTCTATTAACAACGATCCCAATGCGCCCATCAATGCTATTGCCGACTATGTAATTACCGGAGAAATTGAGCAGGTGATACCGAAGATGATTAAATATTATAAGAAAAACACGAAATAAATGAAAATTGAAGAGTGACAGCAAAGCTCTTTGATATAAAAGACAATAACAAAAATATACCGAAAAAGAAATGGCAAACTTTTACACAGATACACCACAATTTCGTCATTATATTCATCATCCACTGATGAAACGAATTGTGGAATTGAAAGAGAGAAACTACTCTGACAAGGATACTTACGACTATGCCCCAATGGACTTCGAAGATGCAATGGACAGTTACAATAAAGTGCTGGAAGTGGTGGGCGAGATCTGCGGTGACATCATTGAACCCAACTCCGAAAGTGTTGATCAGTGTGGCCCTACCGTTAAAGACGGGCGTGTGACTTATGCCAGCCCCACGCAGGAGAACCTCAATGCGCTTAATAAGGCAGAGTTGATGGGAATGGGTTTGGCCCGCAGGTATGGCGGTCTTAACTTTCCCATGGTACCCTATATGATGAGTGCCGATATTGTGAGCCGTGCCGATGCCAGCTTTCAGAATATCTGGATGTTGCAGGATTGTGGCGAAACTATCTATGAATTTGCCGATGAAGCGCAGAAGGAAAAATATCTGCCCCGTATCGTGAAGGGCGAGACCATGTCGATGGACCTCACAGAGCCCGATGCTGGATCAGACCTGCAGGCAGTGATGCTGAAGGCCACTTTCAACGAAAAAGAAAATCAGTGGTACCTGAACGGAGTGAAGCGCTTTATTACTAACGGCGATGCCGATATTCACCTTGTGCTTGCCCGTTCTGAAGAAGGCACTAAAGATGCCAGGGGCCTGTCGATGTTTGTTTATGATAAGAAAAACGGAGGTGTCAACGTGCGCCGCATTGAGAACAAGATGGGGATCAAGGGAGCACCTACTTGCGAGCTGGTTTTCAAAAATGCAAAAGCTGAGTTAGTAGGTACACGCCGGATGGGATTGATTAAATATGTTATGTCGCTTATGAATGGTGCACGCCTGGGAATTATTGCCCAGTCGGTAGGCCTTTCCGAAGCCGCCACCCGCGAAGCATACAACTATGCTATCGAGCGCCGTCAGTTTGGAAAAGCCATCATAGAGTTTCCTCCGGTTTACGAGATGCTGGCCAACATGCGTGCCAGGACCGATGCATCACGTACCATGCTCTATGAGACCTGCCGTTTTGTAGATATGTACAAAACACTGGAAGATATTGCAAGAGAACGCAAGCTTACACCTGAAGAACGGAATGAGATGAAGTACTACTCTCGCCTGGCCGATGCCTTCACACCCCTCGGTAAGGGTATGAGTAGCGAGTATGCCAACCAGAATGCCTACGATGCCATCCAGATACATGGCGGATCGGGTTATATGAAAGACTACAAGTGTGAGCGGCTCTATCGCGATGCACGTATTACCAATATCTATGAAGGTACCACGCAGTTGCAGGTGGTGGCTGCCATCCGTCATGTCACTACAGGAACCTATCTTCAAAGGATCAAAGAGTATGCCGATATGCCGGTTGCGCCCGAGCTAGAGCCGCTGAAGCGGGTACTGTCGAAGATGACACAGATGTATGAAAAGTTGGTCGATTTGGTTACCGCACCCAAAGATGAGGATTATCTCGATTTTCACTCTCGCCGGCTTGTGGAGAGTGCCGGACATATAATCATGGGACACCTGCTTCTGCAGGATGCCAATAAAGATCCGGAGCTGTTCCGCCGAAGTGCAGAGGTATATATCCATTATGGACAGATAGAGGTGGTGAAGAACTACAATTTTGTTACCAAGTCGCGTATCGAAGATATGGCTTACTATAAACCGGCTCTCGCCGAAGAGTAATCCTATTAAAAAGCATATTCACTTTACAAGGGGTCTATCACGGATCCCTTTTTTTGTGTGAGTTACGCATACCATATTTTATAGAGTGCAAGTCCGAACGTGCCCGCAGTGTAGGAAATGTTAGTTAAAGACAAGGGTGTCGTTCGTGAGTGTGAATCTGAAGGAAGTAGGCGACGAACTCGTGACCGATCGAGCAGGTAAGTACTGTGTGTGGCTATCTTTATGTGAAGAAGAAAGCCGTCGGACGTCAAATACTATGAACAAGTTCGTCGCAATGACGGCAGCAGCGGTTTTAACAAACAAAGTGTAGGAAAATTCGGCATTTGTTTTTCCAACAACTATAAGGAATTCCAATCCGAAATTCTCAACGACACATACACACCTGAAAGCGTCAAGGTAGTTCGCATTTCCAAACCGTAAGGCGGTTTCAGACAGTTGGTTATCTCGACAGCCAAAAACCGGTTAGTACAGCAAACCGTCAATGAGGTCTTGCAATTCATTGACAACCCGTTGTCTTCCTGTCACAACTATGGTTCACGTCACCCCCCACAGTGCTCATCATACGTTGCAATAGGGACTTTAAACGCAATTGATAAAAGGAAAGCTGCAAGGCAGTCCCTTAAGTCATTTGCTGTTGAATATCATACTTGACGAGTTAGGCAAGGAATTGATGAGGTGCTGACTGAATTTTGTCCGTTTTGCAGACGAAGTTCGGATATTCGTGGGTAATAAAAAATCTGCCGAACGGGTAAACGGAAGCATCATTCGCTTCATTGAGGAGAGAATGCTCTTGAAAGTCAATCGGGGCAAGAACGAGATAAAGAAATGCACGGAAGTAACGTATATAGGGTATAGTTTTCTATCCGAAGACACGTTACGCCTGAGTGATAAAAGCGAACAAAATTTGAAAGACAAATTCAAAGATATAACCCTTCAAAACAGGGGCGTATCTTTCGAACAAATTCTGAAAGAGCTGGATCGGATATTGCGAGGGTGGTTGGCGTATTTTCGTCTTGTCAGAATGAAAATCCGATTAGAGAAAACATTTAGTTGGCGTATTGTATTGAGCGGAAAGGGTTGGTGGCGTTTATACAACGGCCCTGCATAGAACATAGGAATGAACAATGTTTGGTTTCTCGAACAAGGTTATTTTAGCCTTACTGATAACTACAAACTATTGTCTCGTAATCCACTTTAAAGTAACCGCCATACACGTAAGTACATGATGGTTATAACAACTCGGAAATAACTCCAAAAACTGATACTATATTACAAATTAATAGAATGCTAGCTCAAAAAGAATTGTGATTATATTTGAGATCCTAATCAATATAATTTTTAGATCATGAGTATTTTCACGATTCACAAAAAAGGTGATGCGCTCTTGGCATATCTGACGGAAAACGACTATAGTCACAGTTACATATCGTGGAATAATATTGCCTTTTTCTCACCACTGACAGAGCTCCAAGACGACTTAAAGGCGGATCTATTTATGACGTGATGGACAAGGTATTCAAACTGGCAGGGGTCCGCACCGAAGGGGGTAGAAAAGGGACACATATATTCCGTCATCATTTGACAAGTCATCTCATCAAAGGAAAAACATATAACTTACCGGTCACGGATTTATAAAGTGCTTCCCTTTCTCAGGTACGTTAATAGTATTCTTAATCCGGCTTCATTAGATATCCCTCCGAAGCCTCCATATGTAGGAAACATTTTTGTACCTCATTATTTTACAAGACAAGAACTTTCATGTTTCTTTGAAAACTGCGATGGACTTACTGCTAACAACTCTCTATCCCAACGTCTAAGGAAGAAAGTTGTGCCGGTTATCTTTCGTTTACTTTATTCAACAGGCCTTCGCGTATTAGAGGCTCGGATGTTAAATCGATGCGACGTCGACTTTAAGACCGGTGTTATTACAGTCAGGCAAACGAAAGGACACGTGGAACACTTCGTTGTCCTTCATGATAGCATGAGAGAATTACTTGAATCTTATGACTTTTCCATCGAGAAGTTGCTACCCGGGCATAAGGTGCTTTTCCCGGATGAGCATGACAATTACCACAGAAACAAATGGCTTTCAGACCAGTTCCGTGCCTGTTGGTATAAACAGAATACAGCCATCGCGTATGCAAGAGAACTAAGGCATCAGTATGCGATAGAAAAAATCAAGCCGCAAAGCTGCAATGTAAGACTCTCATGTTTAAGGCCTTTCCTGAAATTTATTTCCAGGAGAAATTTGCGATATTCTTCCATTTACCTATCTTCAAGGGATGTCGCTTTTTTCAAAACCGATAAACCTCAAGTAAAAAGTTTGTCGAAAAATGCAGTGAAAACATTACTCTCGATCCCAGACATAAGAACATTTACTGGCATGCGGGATTATGTGCTCATGTCGCTGATGTACACCACGGGATGCCGGATAGACGAAGTCCTTTCAATACGACTACGGGATTTACATCTAAACGTTAAGGACAGGCCTTTTGTGTCGATACTTGGGAAAGGAAGCGTCAGGAGAAGCCAGTACATTCCTGTGCACGTGTTTATTACATCTGTAAGTTGAAATTACTTTTAAGTTGTTATAACCACTGTAATCCAAAATTTGGTATTACGGTGGTGTGAGAGGACAGATAGGGATTTAATTCCTATCTTCCTACTCGATTATTTACTGAACGGTTTATTAGAAAGCAAATGCAATTCGAATAAGCTTTCTTTAGAGACAAAAATTAAAATTAATTAACTTTAATCAGGAAAATAAAGTACATCGAATGATATATTCTGATGCAATTGCATTTAGCTTTAAATAACCCATTTAGAAGTGTAATATAAACACATTTAATCTCTAAGGAATGTTTCAAAAAATTAAAATAAACATATAAGTACTACTAGATATCAAAAATTTAATTTATATTTGCAATAAAACATTTAATCTTATTTTATGCTAATAGCTTATGCTAAAGAAATCCATCAAGATTTTTAAATTGATACCATTTATTTACAATCAATAAATCATGTTTTTTTATAAAACAATAGCGATTATTTCGAATTGAATGACGATTTAAAATATGATAATTGTTTAATTTAAAAGTAGAGTTTATGAAAAGAAAACTATTTTTGTTTTTTACCCTGTTTTTTGTTGGAATAGGGATTGTGCTTGCCCAGACACAGGTGAGAGGTAATGTGTTGGATGAGAATGGAGAACCTGTAATTGGTGCAACCATTCAGTTAAAAGGAACAACACAAGGCACTATTACTGATAGTAATGGAAACTTTAATCTATCGGCTCCAGCTAACGGTACGTTGCTTGTCTCTTATGTTGGCTACACCACACAGGAAGTGGAGGTAAGTGCTAACGTGAGAGTTGTGTTGGTTACGGATTCAGAATTATTAGACGAAGTAGTTGTAGTAGCCTACGGTCAACAGCGCAGAGAAGCGATTACCGGCGCTGTTGCTCAAGTAAAGACAGAAAAAATCACCCAGCGTCCTATTGCTTCTGCAACTGCTGCTTTAGAAGGACAGGCGCTTGGTGTTCAAGTAAATAATTCTTACGGTGAGCCAGGTGCTGAAGCTACTATACGTATAAGAGGATTTAACTCAATAACTGGATCAAATACACCCCTTTACGTGGTTGATGGAGTACCTATGGGAGGCAATGTCTCTGATATAAATCCCAACGACATTGAATCTATTTCAGTGTTAAAAGACGCTTCTTCTGCGGCTTTGTATGGAAACCGCGCAGCCAACGGGGTTATATTAATTACAACTAAATCAGGAAATCTTGGGGAAGAAAAACTTCAAGTCACAGCAGACATAAAACAAGGTGTTTTTCAGCGAGCTACCAAAGATTATGCCCGCCTTGATGCCAGACAATTTATGGAAGCACAATGGCAAGCCCGGCGCAATTCTAAGTTTACCGATGCTGATCCAGGAAAATATGAAACCTGGAATGATGCTAATCCTGGAGTAGTGAATCTTGTGAAATCCGACGTGGGAGAAAACTACAATATCTTCAGCAAATCATGGGATAATTTATTCGATGCCAACGGAAAACTGACAAGTGATGCACAGGTTAAACCTGGCTATATTGATGATTTGGATTGGTATAAAGATATGGAACGTACAGGATTTAGACAGGACTATAACCTTAACGCATCCGGAGGTACAAAAAGGACCACTTATTTTTTCTCGCTTGGTTATTTAGATGAAGAAGGTTTTATGAAATTTTCTTCAGGCGAGCGTTTTACAGGACGTACAAACATCACTTCAATGGCTGCAAAATGGCTTAAGGTAGGTTTGAATCTTTCAACATCACATCAACGTTACAGGAGTATGTCAGCCGATACTGGAAGTAGTAATTCATTCATAAATCCGTTTATGTACGCTCGTAATATGGCACCTGTTTATCCAGTACATTTACACAACCCCGAAACAGGAGAATATATACTTGATGTAAATGGAAATAAACAGTACGACGGTGGTACTGAATATGGCCGGGCGCAATATCCAAATCGCCATGTTATTTGGGAATATGAATTAAACAAAGATAGGACAATCCGTAATACCGGTGAAGGTGGAGCATTTGCAGAAATCTATTTTCTAAAAGATTTTTCACTGAAAATTAATGGAAATATGAATAATCGTACATCTTCAAATAGTACATATGACAATTCAACGATAGGTGATGGAGCAGGAAAAGGGCGCATGAAGCAAGTGGACTATCGCTATAAGAACTATACGCTACAAGAAATGCTTACTTGGAAAAAATCGTTTAATGATATTCATAATGTGGAAGTTTTGGCAGGTCATGAAAACTATTGGTATAACTATCAGTACACATACGTTTATAAACAAGACGAGAAATTACCAAACATAATGGAGTTGTCAAATTTTAGTACAAATACTGCTATAAACGGATACTCGGTTGATTACAGAACCGAAGGCTATCTTGGCCGATTTGCATATAATTACGATGGAAAATACTTTGGAGAATTAGCGGTTAGACGTGACGGATCTTCTCGATTCCATCCCGATTATCGTTGGGGTAATTTTTGGTCATTAGGTGGTAGCTGGGTACTGTCTCGAGAAGATTTTATCAGACAGTATAACTGGATAAACAACTTGAAACTTCGTGCAGCATTTGGCGAAGTGGGGCAAGATGCCGGAGTAGGTTACTACGCATATATGGGGCTTTACAATTCGAGCCAAAACGGAGGCAAAGGAGCTTATTACAAAACCCAAAATGAAGCTACAGATATTAGTTGGGAAAAATCACAATCAATGAGCGTTGCATTGGAGGGAAGATATTTCAATCGTTTAAATCTAACTGTTGAATATTTTGATAAAACTTCGAAAGATCTGTTATTTGACGTTAACAGGCCAATATCAATTGGAGGAACCCCTTCCAGTATTAACCCTGTCCAAACTATGAACTTTGGCTCAATGTCTAATCGAGGATTCGAAATTGGGGCTGATGTGGATATCGTTAAAACTAAAGATTGGACTTGGAATTTTGGATTAAATCTCAACTTTTTGAGTAATCAGATTAAAGAACTTCCGGCAGAGTTTGGCGAAGAAGGATACGAAACCGGAGTAAGAAAATATATGAAGGGACACAGTATTTACGACTTTTATCTTTATGCTTTCGAAGGAATAGATAAAAGTAATGGTCGCTCTTTATATCGTTTAGATGATATAACTTACTTTATAAACGAACCCGATTACAAGGGAACAGGAGCATCAATTGGGGATGATGAGGATAGACTGGCGCTAGAGAGTAAAAACTATACGATAATTGATGGGCAGGCTTATGTTTATAATACAAGTTTCGCTAAGAAGGACTATTTCGATAGTGCTATACCTAAGGCTTATGGTTCGTTTACATCATCGTTACGCTGGAAAAATTTTTCGCTTTCAGCACTGCTCACTTATCAGTTAGGCGGCAAAATGATTGATAATTCTTATATGTCGTTGATGAGTATTGGCACAACACCAGGTGCATTACACAAAAACCTCCTCAACTCCTGGACACCCGAGCAAGCAGGTACCGGAATAGATAAAGATGGAATGCCGGCTTTAAATACTACCCAAAGTTCATTCAATAACTCAACTTCATCACGCTTCATAATGAGTTCTGATTATTTAACAATCAAAAATATAACACTGGGTTATGCTCTCCCACAAAATGTAATTTCTAAGGTAGGTTTAAGTGGAGTCCGTCTTACAGCTTCAGTCGATAATCTAGCCATATTTACAAAAATGCAGGGGCTTAATCCTCAACAATCGTTTGGTGGTGTTACGTACAATGCCTATGTTCCGGCGCGTGTAGCAATATTAGGCATAAATGTTCAATTTTAATTTAACAGAAAGGATTTAAAATATGAAAAATATTAAGAATATTGCATTATTGTTTATATTAATAACAGCCTCAACTGGTTGTTCAGATACTTATTTGGACACAGTCCCAACAAGTTCAACATCAACAAAAACAATATTTGAAACGACTGACAATGCCAAACAGGCAATAAATGGAATTGCAAGGTTGATGGTTAATCAATACAGTGATTTTTCACAAGTTTTTTGCGGAGAAGGAACAATTAAATTTCTGTTTGGTGAATATACCGGTGAAAATTTCAGCCGCCCTCGCCTTACCGGATGGAGTAGAGTTATGAACTCCAATTATTTAGAAAATAGCAATAGCATCTCATACAATGGTTACCCATGGTTTTACTATTATGAACTGATTGGAAATGCAAACAGCATTATTGCAAGTATTGATGATGCAACCGGAACAGAACAACAGCGACAATATATTAAGGCTCAAGCTCTTACATACCGCGCGTACTGCTATACACAGTTAGTTCAATTCTATTGTTATAGATGGGATGATAGCAGTAACGGAACAGCTGTTTCAAAACGTAATAATGGTCTGGTACTGCGAACAGAAGAAAATATGGAAGAGACCGATGTCCCTTTGTCTTCTTCCGGAAATATCTATGAACAAATTTACAAAGACCTTGACGAAGCTATTAGTCTTTATAAATCAAGCGGAATAAAAAGGAACAATATTTGGGAGCCAAATATTGATGTAGCAAACGCCGTTTACGCACGGGCTGCCCTAAATCGAAAAGATTATGCAACTGCCGCCTCCAAAGCTGTTGAAGCACGTGCAGAATATCCACTTATGTCAAATGCCGAATATACTTCAGGTTTTAGCGAACCAAACAAGGAATGGATTTGGGGAAGCTATGGCGGTGACGATCAAACTCTATACTACTATGGTTTTCATTCATACATGGCTTATGATGCCAATACTTCAATAATCCGTACCTATCCGGTATGTATAAGTAAAGAACTGTACGATAAAATTCCTGATGCAGATATTCGAAAAAATATTTTCCTGGATGGGAAATTGTATGGTTACAGCAAAGTTAATGGTGAACTATTAAAAGCAGCTGATGCGAATCAAGTTCGTGCCGCCCATCAAACAATGATACCTAGTCATAAAATAGCAGCTTATATGAGTTTCAAGTTTTCAATTAAAGGTTCGAATGGAGTAGGTTATATTAATCATTTCAGATCTGCAGAAATGTATCTAATTGAAGCTGAAGCTAAGCACTATCAAGATGATGATACAGGAGCTCAAGCAGCAATGAATACTTTGATAAAAAATAGTGGGAGAGATGCATCTTATACATGTACTGTAACAGGCAATGAACTTAAATCAGAAATAAAGAAGTATCGTGCAATTGAACTTTGGGGTGAAGGTTTCGACTGGCCTGATAAAAAACGTTACAATGAAAAACTAGTAAGACACGATTTTAACAATGGCGGTAGTTTTGCTGAAGCAATGGCAATTACTTTAGAGCCTAACTTTGCAAATGGCTGGACATATTTTACACCATACAGAGAGTATAATTATAATCATGCATTAGATTAATCTGAATACAATTAAGTTGAATTAATTAAAAAATAATCCATAACAGTAATTTTAAATACTTTATATCTACCCCTCGTAATCCATGCGAGGGGTTTTTGTCATAAACGCTTTAAGTAAAGATGTCAACATTACCTGAAAATCAAAATGGTGTTGTTATTGTTCAAATTAATAAATGAGTAACCTCCGAAAAGTTTCTATTAATGTAATCGGACCAAAACAAATACTTATATTTAATACATAACATATTATAATTTTGATATTTCGGTTTTAGGTGCAGACTCATATTTATCAGGTAAATATGAATTATTTCCTGTTATGTTTGGCAGTTATGTGTTTTTTATTTTTCTTTGTTACTGAATAATAACAAACACTAAAATCATTCGCCTATAAGTCCTCTTTACTCCACTTGATTAACATAATAGTTTAAGAAGTAAAGCAATGGATACTTTCTGCACGATGACCGATGAGGAGTTGGTTGTTTCGTATGCCGGGGGCAATGATGCTGCGTTTGATGAGTTACTCAACAGGCACAAGCAACCTCTTTATGCATATATTTTCTTTACCGTACGCGACAGTGGCCTAGCGGAAGACATTTTTCAGGATACCTTTATTAAAGCAATCGTTACCATAAAACAGGGGCGATACACCGAGACAGGCAAATTCAGAGCATGGATTATGCGTATTGCTCATAATCTGATGATCGACTATTTCCGTCAGAAAAAAAACGAAAACACTGTTTCCAATGACGATTACGAGGTGGACCTGCTGAATAACCCTTCCCTCTGCAATGACAATGTGGAAAGGGAGATGGTGAAGACACAGGTACTAAGTGATGTAAGGAAGCTGATTGGGTTCCTGCCTGAAACACAGCGTGAAGTGCTAGAGATGAGATATTATAAGGATTTAAGTTTCCGGGAAATAGCCGATGCAACCGGTGTGAGCATCAATACTGCCCTCGGGCGCATGCGTTATGCCATCCTCAACATGCGCAAACTGGCAATTGATAACAGAATGATTTTGACGCTAAGTTAGAAATAAGATATTCAGGTTAGAGATAAATCATCTTTTTGTAACCATCTGTCTATTACATTGTCAACAAAACAAAAAAGCCGGCTGGATAGTCGGCTTTTTGTATAGGGTAGGAGTTCAAATCGTTCTGCACACTCGGTGCCACTTTGACAGTGCATGCAATTTTTGTTTGGAATATTTCAAAAAAACGTGAGAATCAGAAAAGTAACGATTAAGTTCTTTTTTGTTTCTTTGCCAGGTTTGTACTTCAGAATACGGATACTTCAAATAATTTCCAATACAGTGTTTGAAGCTGTTTAAGCAATTATGAGAAGTCTTATATACCATCCTATTCGATAACAGGAAATCGTTTGATACTAATTTTTCCGGACTGTGAAGCAGAATATACAACCTCAACGATTCCGTTATTGACATATTGCAGCTTTACCTGCTTCTGTCGCTGCGGGAATACGCAGGATTATGTAACTTATTCAACCTCGGAATTTCTTACCATCCGTGTGTTTCCGCAAACGGAAAACCGATGTAGTAGAAAATCTTTTTCTGAAACAGGATAATTACTGTAAAAGAAATCTTCTCTCTTGCGTTGGCTCGTGAAATTTTTTCTCTCAATGCAATTTCCATTAGATTCGGAAAGGGGAGTATATTGCCATACTTTTAATATGGTAATTACGGCATTCCGAAAATCCTTACAATTGTTGCAAATTATTGCATCGGCTTTCGGAGATAACAAACCGGTTAAGGAGTGCCATTCAACCGAAATGGATAACAACAACTTTTGCAAAATCTCAATGTGCAACAGGATAATCATTCAACTGATTCTGATAAAAGCGGCTAAGCTATTGTCTTCCTTAGTTTCAAGAGTTACAAACGAATCTGTTCTTCTTTTGAATGAAATCCTTCCGGGTTGTGTACAAAATGTCAATGAACTCCTAGTATCTTGTGTACGATAATCGTACTGATAAACTTTATCGCTGTTTGCAAATATAATAACCTTACAAGGAAAAAAGCAAATATTTCAGGCTGTTATTATAAACAACTTATGAATACATTATCAACAGGTTTTGAACAGCTTTTGCAAATCGCCTGTTCCATGGCGATTTTTGTTATAAGCAATTGTGTCAGTTATAGATCCCTTTCTTTAATGATCGATAGGCCGATAGTGAACTCAATATTTTCAGGGCATTTCTAGTGCGAAGTTACATGACAGGAAAAGTAAATAGTATACTCAAAAGGGAGTATTTTATATATTTTGGCCGACTTTGAAGATAATTTTATGTGTTAATGTTTCCTTGTATTGTTTCCTTTAACGTATGAAATATAGAATTTGTCAGGTGAGGCATTATTGAAATGCTTTGTTTTTACTTTGCTTTGCTTTTTTTACCGCAGAACTAAGTATAGCCAGATTAGGTGGCCTCTTTTTCAGGGTAGTTAGAGATCTCAGATATATAGAATTCATTCTCGATCTCCACTGATTTTCCTTATGGGCTTACATAATAGGATATCAGACTACTGAAAACGATAGGGCTCTCGTTGAAATAAAATCATTTCGTACGTTTATTTTTATTTTGGTAAGGTATTTTTTATACCTTTGGAATTGAGAGTCCTATATGGAAAGTCTATCTAATTAATATTGAGTTAAAACACATATTGATATTCAATATATTATAAAAAATCATTTTTGATATCCTGAGTTTCGGGGGAAGACTAAATTGTTTACTGCAAAAACCGGCCAGTTGCAAAAGCAATGATAAATATAATGAACTTTCACATGGCATAATGGTATAGATGTGTATTATAACAAACAATAAAGCATCGTATGTCGAAAGATTCAGCTCTGATTACAACACATGAAATTTGAAAACATAATATTGAATAATTTCCTAAAAAAATTGAACCATGGATCAGCCTAAAATCGAGCGTATTCTAAGACTGATGAAAATGCTTACCGCCAACAATTCATTAACTGTTGAAGAGATTGCCGATAGGTTATCTGTTTCTATTCGATCTGTATATCGCTATATAGATACATTCCGGCAGGCGGGATTTGTAGTGAAGAAAGTGAACAACTACATTAAACTGGATAGCTCATCACAATACTTCAGGGATATCAGCGAACTAATCCATTTCACAGAAGAGGAGGCTTATATCCTGAAATCGGCCATCGAGAGCATCGATGATAATAACCTGCTTAAGCAGAACCTGAAGAAGAAACTCTATACCGTGTATGATTATAAGATCCTTGCAGAAACCATTGTGGATGGTAAAAACAGCCGCAATGTAAAACGATTGGTACAGGCTATAGAGAACCATCAGTGCGTGGTACTGAAGAAATACTCTTCTTCGCATGGGAGTGATATTCGCGACAGGGTAGTTGAACCGTTCTCGTTTACTACCAACTATGAGCAGGTGTGGTGCTACTGCCTGGAGGACAATGAAAACAAACTGTTCAGGTTATCCAGGATAGGGAGCGTTGAGATATCACCAGAGCCGTGGGGGCATGAGCTGCAGCATAAGAGCGGCTATATGGACGTTTTCAGGATGCACAGCAGCGAAAAGATGCGGGTGATACTGAAACTGGGACTGCGGTCGGCGAACCTGCTCATGGAAGAGTTTCCGCTTGCATCGAAAGTGCTTCAAAAAGTGTCTGACAATGAGTGGCTGCTGGATACGGAGGTGTGCTCCTTCGAAGGAGTAGGACGTTTTGTGATCGGACTGATTGATGATATTGAGATCATGGACTCACCAGAATTTCAAAAATATATTGACTCGCGAATAAAAAAAATGAGTCACCTAAAACTTGCTATTACGTCTATGCATGATCCCAGCTGGAATGAATGACGCTGCCCTTATCTGGGTGATTCTCAATGTAAAGGTGTACATCTATCTCCTGTTGCATCTCTTCCACGTGTGAGATAACACCTACGATGCGGTTCTCACTTCGTAGCGACTTAAGTGTGTCGAACACAATGTCGAGTGACTCTTTGTCTAATGAGCCAAAGCCTTCATCCAAAAAGAAAAAATTCTGGCTTGACCGGGTAATCTCCTGGATATTGTCGGCCAATGCCAGCGCAAGCGACAAGGAGGCCTGGAATGTTTGGCCGCCGGAAAGAGTCTTTACATTCCTTACCTTACCGCCGTTCATGAAGTCGCGCACCTGGAAATTGTTGTCGGGGGTGATCTCAAGACTCAGCCTCTGGCGGGTGAGCCGAAAGAAACGGTCGTTGGCTGCGTTACAGAGATTCTGCAGATAGACAGACGAGATGTAGTTAACAAATCCGCTTGCCTTGAAAAGCGACTTCATGGTTTTAACGTTCTCAGCCCTTGCTTCGAGCTTGTTTAACTCTTCACGGAGCAACACCTGACTTTCTAAATCTTGCAGAAGCTTTTTGAGCTGCTGGGCGGTTTCTCCTTTCAGTTGGGTTTTTTCCCTGATCTGATCCCGTTGAGTAACGATCTCTGCCAGAATGGCTTGGTGGCTATCTGGATTATACTCCCTGTCGCCAATATCTTTCAAAAGTTGTACTAACGCTGAATTGCTTCGCAGGAGATGATCTTTGAAGTTGCTGAGCCTTAACTTCTCAGCTTCAGTATCTATCTGTTCCGACAGAATCTGAACTACTTCATCGAGGGATCCGAAAGTCGATTTTTCAAGCTGTTCATCCAGCTGGTGCTGCAGCTTGGTGAGTACCGACTGCTCCTGTGCCAGCTCCTTGAGATTGATCTCCATACTCCCTCTCAGTGCCTCTTTCCGCTGCTTCTGTTCCTGTAGAAGGAGGCTACTTTCGGTGTACTCTTTTTCTATCCGAACGTACTCCTTCAGTAATTCATCTTTCTCCCGCTCTATGCTTCCCGAAGAGCTTTCACGCCAATCGCCGGGGCGGATCTGTGTTAACTGCTGCCCGATGGTGGTTAGCTCTGTGCGGTGAATGGTGAGAGAGGTTCTTATCTTTTCAAGTTCTTCCCTGAAACGATCCCTGTTGCTCTCCTCTTTTTCCAGTTGTGCGGCCTTCTCTGCCAGAGCTGCTTCATGCTTTGAGAGCTCCTCCCGAAGTTGCTTTGCCCGCTTGAAAGCGGTATCCAGCGTTTCTTCTTCTTTGTATTTCTCCCACACAAACTGCCTGTTATGGTTGGTAACGGTTTGCTGCAGGATCTCTCTTTTACCTTGCCACTCCTCCTGATCTCTCTTGGACTGCTTATACCTGCTTTCCAGCAGATCAAACTGCTTGCCAAACGAGGCAATCCGGTTGAGTTGTTGCTCCAGCAGTTGTTTTTCTACCGTGATCTGTTTGAACTGTTCGTCTATATCCCCGCTCTTGTACTTTCCGGGGTGATGGAGCGATCCGCAAATAGGGCAGGGGGATCCCTCCTTCAGGGCTTCGGCATAACTCTTCAGCTGCTCCTTTACCCGCAGATGTGATTCCTGTTCTCCCAGGAGGTACTGCTTCCCTTTAACTTTCTCTGTCGCCTCCTTAAGGTGGTAGCTGCATTCGGTATAACCGGCATCAGACGGGAGCAGTTCAAACAGTGGGTCTGCCAGCAGCTTTGCTCTGGACTCCCGGATCTCTTTTTCCTGTTCTTCGTATTTTTCAATCTCTTTATCAATTACGGACATTTGTTTGCCGAGGCTGTTTCTTTCGTTATACCATGCTCTTATTTCCGATAGGAGGGCAAGGTCGGGAAGGGCGTTTCGCCCTTCCTTAATGACCACCTCCAACTGCTGTTTTGCTGTTCTCAGATTTTCAACATTACGGGTTGTCTCATCGAATATATTTGTTCCTTTTTCTAAACGGGATTCCTCATTCGCAACGCTCTTCTCAAGCTCTTTCATCTGTAGAAGGCGCACTAAATCTTCTGTCTTTTTTTTCAGCTGTTCCCTCTTTTCGTAGGCAGGCTGGAGCTTTCCAATCTGTTTTTCCAGCAGATCAATACCGGAGGTTATTCCGTTAAACTTTTGAGTGTCAGCATTAATCTGTTTTTCCCTATCCTCTTTTTTCTTCCGGTAATCACGAAGTGAATCTAGCAAATATTTGAACTGTATAACACACTGTTCATAACTGTTGATTCTTTTTTCGAGCTCCACAAACAGGGGTTCCTGATCCGACAGGCGCTTGTGCTCCATCTCTGCTTCTCCCTTTTTCTGGGTCAACTCCTGCAAATTTCGGAGTGACTCTTCATTCTTTATGCTTTCGCCCAGTTTACGATCAAGCTCTTCTATCGCTTCCGACAGGTCGTTTAATTCCGACTCGTACCTAACTGCTTGTTCGGGACAGGCATACTCCAGTTGCTGAAGCTGACCTTCAACATACTTCTTCCTGTCGTTGTTTTTACTTTCTAATGAAACTACCTGGTAGTAGAACTCGAACTTATGAAGGTTAAAAAGCTCTTTCATCATCTGTGTGCGGTCTCTGTTGCCCAGTTGCAGGAACTCTTGAAACTGTCCTTGCGGAATGATGATGGTGCGCTTGAAGTTATCGTAACTCAACCCGATAACCTCTTCGAGAGTGTTGACTCCAATCGGTACCCACCGGCCGCCGATCTTTTTATAGGCGGTATGCTCGGGCGTTTTCACATCCTCGAAGCGCTTGCTGTTGCGCTTGCTTCTAACTGTTGCCCGGTAAGCGCACTGATCGCTGCCGTTCTCGAAAATGAAATCTATGAGCAGAGTATCCGACCTTAGGTTCATCATGTTGTAGTAGCGGTTATCGCCCGACAGGTTGAGCCGGTCGGTACGTCCGTAGAGTGCAAAGGTGATGGCTTCGAGGATGGAGGATTTGCCGCTACCTACTGTCCCAAAGATGCCGAAAAGGCTCGAGGAAGTCAGCTTTCCGAAATCGATGGTCTGCTTCTCACGGTAGGAGTAGAGGCCCTCTATGGTTAGTTGTATGGGTATCATTGTTTTTCTTCTGCCATTATTTCGGTGAATAACTGCATGATCTCCTCATTGGGCTCCTGCCCTTTCTCATGGAAGAAGTAGTCGCGAAACAGCGCTTCCACACTCCGGCTCAGGTCGATCTGCTTATGATGGGTGGTGAACAGGTTTTCAGCGTTTGCAACCTCCGGGATAATAGCAACGATACCCGGATGAGCGGCATGCAGGTTTTTTCTGTCCACAGCGGTCAGAAAGGTGTCGGTGGCCAGCGTAAGCTCTACTAGTGCGTTAGGATTCTCTGCCAGCCACTGTAGTGCCGCCTCCACTCCCATGGCTCGTTTACGTAGCAATGGTTTCACGCGGGTGAGCTCCACCTCGCGGATGACGGCGGGATTACCCGGCATAACATCGGTCAGTAGTACGTATTTCTTTTGATTTGCCTCGGCAAAGCTGTAGGAGAGGGGGCTACCACTGTAAAATACGGGCGAAGGTGATGATGACACTTGATGCATGCGGTGCAGGTGCCCCAGTGCTGTGTATTGTATCTGCCGAGGAATATTTTCGGTATAGACTGCCTGGGCACCACCCACATGCAGTATTGGCTTTTCATCTTCCGGCTCTTCCGGCAGCTCATCGCCTCTCTTCACCATAAAGAGATGCGAAACAAGTATGTTTACCCCTCTTGTATCGCAGTAGCGCTGGGCAAGGCTTTCCCATCTCTCCTGAAGGAGGGTGCGTAGCTCCTCGTCGCTATCCTCGTGTCCGAGAAAGGTTTTCAACCTATACTCGTTAGCGTAAGGGGTATGCAAAACTCTCAGGGGAATATTTGTTTCGGGGAGTTGCAACTCTAGAAAACCCTGCTCGCTTTGCAGCAACGTAAGGCCGCTGTCGAGTGCGAACGGGGTAGCCTCCGAATGGGGATAGCCAGCAAAGATAATGCCGCACTCGCGGGCCAATGGGTCGGGGGCTTCAATACGGTCGGGAGAGTCGTGGTTACCTGCGATGGCAATCACTGGGCGGTGCCCGCCTGCTGTCAGCCGCTTCAGGGTTTTGTAGAACAGCTCTATCGCCTCGGTGGAAGGATTGAAGGTGTCGAACAGGTCGCCCGACACCACCACAACATCAACCTTTTCCCGTTCCGCTATTTCGCAGATCTCATGCATCACCGCCTGCTGCTCTTCGAGGCGTGGAAAATCTTCAAGCCTCTTCCCCAGATGCCAGTCCGATGTATGAAGTATTCTCATTCCTGATCTGTATTTTTATCATCATGATTAATAATGCATCCTATGTCTCATATAAATAAGAGAACGCATGCATATGTAATTTTTTATTGTTGTAAAGATACAAATTTAAATCGTCCCCGATAAATCCGGCCAGATTACTTCTTCCCTCTGATATCCGCGCGTGGTGGAAAGATTTTATTTACTCAAACCGGATGGATTTTGCGGGAGTAATCCTGGCCACCAGATAGGAGGGGCCTGTCATCATCAGCAGGGAAGCTATCAGGGTACCAATATTTAGAAGGATAATATATAACGGGTTTATATCTATCGGCACCGCCGATAGATAGTAGGTAGAGGGGTCGAGCCGCAGCAGCTGAAACCGGTCCTGAACTAAGCAGAAGAGAAGAGCAAACAGGTTTCCCCACAACATGCCCTGTCCTATCAAGAAGGCCGAGAGGTAGAGAAATACTTTGCGAATACTGAAATCTCTTGCACCCATCGATTTCAGCATGCCTATCATGTTGGCCCGTTCCAGAATGATAATAAGCAGGCCGGAGATCATTGTAAACCCGGAGACCACCAACATGAGTATTACTATGACCCACACATTCATATCCAGTAGGTTAAGCCAGTTGAAAATCATGGGATTGATATCCTTAATTGATCGTGTGTAGAGATTGTTGCCTAGACGGTCTTTGTATGAGGCCATGTCGAAAAAAAGATCCCTGGAGGTCTTGTCCAGGTTGTTGTAGTCTTTCACCAACAGTTCAATACCGCTCACCATATCATTGTCCCATCCATTAATAGTTGAGAGTATATTCTTTTCTGTGATGACATAAAGCTTGTCATAATCCTCGAAATTGGTCTGATAGATGCCGATAATGTTAAACCTGCGTGCCCGGACAGGTTCCTGGACAAAATAACAGGTGAAGTTGTCCCCCATATTTAATTGCAGCTTGTCTGCAATATCTTTTGATATGATAGCCTGGTTGCCGGCGGCGGTGTCGTTTTTATTAATGATGTCGCCTTCCAGCAGGTTTTTGTGAAAAAAGCTCCAGTCATAGTTTTCGGAAACCCCTTTCAGCACCACCCCCATGAAGTCTTTATCGGTTTTGATAATGGCCGGCTTGGTGATAAACTCTTGAATGTGGCGGATATCGGGATTGGCAGCCAGTGTAGCCGCAAGCGTATCGGAGAAAGCTATAGGCACATGCTCATATGAGGAGTTGTTGTCGAAAGCTGTGATCTGAATGTGAGAACCGAAGCCTATCACCTTGGCGCGAACCTCTTTTTTGAAGCCTACTATAATGCAGACCGATACAATCATCACTGCCAGTCCCAGCGCTATGCCCGCAATGGCTATCTTTATGGCAGGTGACGAGACACGCTTGTCGTTCTTCTTGTCTCCTTTGTATATCCGTCTCGCTATGAACAGCTCCGCATTCATAAATATTATCGGGTATTTTGGTATGCCTCCAGTGCTTTTTCCAGTACAGTAAGGGCTTTTTCTAAATATTCCTTGTTCAGGACATAGGCAATACGTACTTCGTTTTTACCCAGTCCGGGAGTCACATAAAATCCAGTTGCGGGCGCCATGAATACAGTCTGTCCTTCATACTGGAAATCGGACAGGCACCATGCACAGAAGGCGTCGGCATCGTCAATTGGTAGCTTTGCCAAAGTGTAAAAAGCACCCTGCGGCATGGGCGAGTAGACTCCGGGAATGTTGTTAAGCCGTTCGATAAGGAAGTCGCGGCGACTCTTGTACTCATCGAAGTTCTTTTGCATATACAATCCATTCTCCTTGAGAGACGCGTTAGCTGCTATCTGCCCTATAAGCGGAGGGCTCAGCCGTGCCTGGCAGAACTTCATCACGGTGTCGTGCACCTTGCGGTTTTTTGTTATAAGTGCTCCTATACGAATGCCACACTCGCTGTATCTCTTCGATACTGAATCTATCAGCACCACATTCTCTTCCAGTCCCTCAAGATGGCATGCCGATATGTAAGGTGTGTCATTATATATGAACTCCCTGTACACCTCATCCGAAAAGAGATAGAGGTTGTATTTCTTCACCAGGTCCCTTATCTGCATCATCTCGTGCGTTGTGTATACGTAACCGGTTGGATTGTTGGGATTGCAAATAAGTATTCCCTTGGTACGTTCGTTTATCAGCTTCTCGAACTCAGGTATGGGAGGAAGGGCAAACCCAGTTTCCATAGTAGAGGGAATTGTGCGGATAACTGCACCGGCAGAGATGGCAAAAGCCATATAGTTGGCATAGGCCGGTTCGGGGACGATGATCTCGTCACCAGGATTCAGACAGGCCATAAATGCGTACAGTACCGCCTCAGAGCCTCCTGCCGTGACAATTATCTCTTCGGGCAAGAGATCGATATCGAACTTTTTATAATAGGTAACCAGATTCTCTCTGTAAAACCTGTAACCGTCGCTGGGACTATATTCCAGTGTGGTGCGATCTATCTCCCTGATTGCATCAAGTGCCGAAACGGGAGAGGGAAGATCGGGCTGGCCGATGTTGAGGTGATATACTTTTACTCCCCTGGCTTTAGCTGCATCTGACAGTGGAGCAAGTTTGCGTATGGGTGAAGCGGGCATCTGAATGCCGCGCCGGGAAATCTCGGGCATAGCGATCGCGTTGATTGAAACCTTATAAATCTTTTTCTTTGATTGTAGGAGGCAAAGGTAATAAAAAAGTTTACTATTCTTCTGCTTTTACATATCTTTGTGGAATGTCGTTATGAATGAATAGTATCGAAAAGAAAATTAAATTCAATAGTAAGTATTAAATTTCAAGTATAAAACGCAAATGAACAGAACTATTGTTATTTTTTTGGTCTCAGCCGCATGTCTTGCATTAATGGCATGTACCGGACAACAGACTTCGGATAAAGCAGCTGAATGGAAGCTTATATGGGAGGAAAATTTCGACGGTGAAAGTATAGATTATGGAGTATGGTCCAAGATTCCCCGTGGAAAAAGCGACTGGAATAACTATATGAGCGATTATGATTCCCTGTATAGTGTGGCCGGTGGCAACCTTATTCTCAGAGGTATAGTTAACAATGTGCTTCCCAACGATACAGCCCCTTTTATAACCGGTGGCGTTTTCACGAAAGGCAAAAAAACGTTTGGCTCCGGACGGTTAGAGATAAAAGCCAGGCTTAATGGTGCCACAGGGGCATGGCCTGCATTCTGGATGCTGCCGGCAAATACAAAATGGCCCAATGGCGGTGAGATAGATATTATGGAACGACTGAGCCACGAAGATTTTGTTTATCAGACAGTTCACACAAATTATACATTCAACCTTAAGATTAAGGATCCCGTTAACAGCGGTACAGCACCAATAGATCCAGAAGGGTATAATTTATATGCCGTTGAAAAACATGCCGACAGCCTTGTCTTCTTCGTGAACGACAGGCGCACATTCTCATATCCACGTATCGAGACCGATAAAGATGGGCAGTTCCCGTTCAACGATCAGGAATTCTATCTGCTGCTGGATATGCAGCTTGGCGGTAATTGGGTAGGAGAGGTTGACCCCAACGGTTTGCCTGTGGAGATGTATATAGACTGGGTACGGTTCTACGGGATAAAGGAATGATATGTTGTTGAAAAAGCAGAATAGATAGCAATGGCAAGGTTCTACACGTTGAAGGAGTAATAACGGGTTATAATTGTGCTAACATTCGCAATGCCTGAATGTTTATTAATGGTGTAAGCTAGAAATATCGTTATGGGCAAATTACGCACGTAAAAGTTTCTATTTACAGGCTTTTTGAATGATTAACACTTATTGTGGAGGCGTTGGATTGTAAAATAAGGATTATACCTAATTTTGCAGTGAAATTAAAAAACATTGCATTTTAAAACAGTACAAGCTGTACAATTAAAAAGCATTGCAAGCAGTATAATTAAAAAAAAGAAAAAAGATGAACAAATCAAACACAATCCTGGTAGCGGCTCTTGTATTTGTGACGGGACTGATATCCTGCTCTGAACAGAAAGGTAATGAAGATGAGAAGTTCAGAAAGGGGTGGGCACTTGCCTGGGAAGATGATTTTAACGGTAAGCTGAATGAAGACGAATGGTCAAAATCGCCCAGGGGAAAGACACATATGAGCTTGTATATGAGTAGCAACGATGCTCTCTATGTCATGCAGGAAGGGAACCTTGTGCTGCGCGGAGTGGCTAATAACGCAGATACAGAAGCAATTCCGTTTCTCACCGGGGGGATCACCCGGGAAGGTGTTAAGAAGGGCAGTGTGAGCAGAATAGAGGTAAAAGCCCGCATGAATCCCGTTGAAGGAGCAACACCCTTTGTCACTTTACTGCCTGCCGATGGAACGAAGAATATTGCAATTGATGTTATGGAGCGGTATAGCCTTGATGAGTTCGTCTATCAGTCGGTAACATCTGAATACACCACCACAGAAGGAATGCCTGATAATCCCCCCTCCAGTGCATTGGTAGGTGTAAACCCCAATGAATATCATATTTACGGAGTGGAAAAATATCCCGACAGCCTGGTTTTTTTCGTGGATAATATCCGTACAAAAAAGTATCCTCGTATCCTCACCCATATTCCAGGGCAGTTCCCGTTTGATGACATGGAGTTTAATATCTTTATCGGTATTAGGCTAAACAAGGAGACCGATCCCGCGGCCCTACCCGCAGATATGTTTATAGACTGGGTACGTTATTACGAACCAGAATCAGCTGTCGCCAAATAGCAGTAGCTATTAAAAGTATATTACGGGACATCCACAGACCGGTTTTTACCAACGGCAGGATGTCCCCGTTTTTATTTTATGGGGAATGAGTGGTTGAAAAGCCTCTCTTCGGCCAGTTTCTCATACTTGGTCCCCTTCCGTCCGTAGTTGGAGTAGGGGTAGATACTGATACCACCGCGTGGGGTGAAGATACCGGTCACCTCAATATATTTGGGATCCATAAGCTGTATCAGATCTTTCATTATTATGTTTACACAATCCTCATGGAAGGCGCCGTGATTCCGGAAGCTAAACAGATAGAGTTTAAGACTTTTGCTCTCTACCATCTTCACGCCGGGGATATAGTCGATCCGTATTGTTGCAAAGTCGGGCTGGCCCGTTATGGGACATAGGCTGGTGAATTCAGGGCAGTCGAACGATACCCAGTAGTCGTTACCCTGATGTTTGTTCTCGAATGCTTCCAGCACCTTTGGTGCATAATCCTGTTTGTACTCTGTTTTACTGCCCAGGTGGGTGAGTCCTTTGTTTTGCATATTCTGAAAAGTTTGTTTGCTGTTAATTTTTCAACTTTCGCATCTGTCTGTCTATTGTGAAAGTATTCAAACATCCAGCTTAAGCTTAAAGGTATGTCTGTAATAATAACACTTGCGAAAGTTCGGTTAATAGTTAATTGTTAAAGAGCTTTTTCCTTCAGATACTCCTCCAGCCCCTTGTTGCGGAGCAGACAAGCCGGGCAGTGTCCGCACCCTTCGGCAAGAATGCCGTTGTAGCAGGTAAGAGTCTCATTCCTCACTATATCGAAAACCCCCAGTTCATCGGCTAGCTGCCATACCTCTTTTTTGTTACGCCACATGAGTGGAGTATGAACCACGAACTGCTTGTCCATGGCCAGGTTGAGAGTGGTGTTTGCTGAGCGGATAAACGTATCTCTGCAGTCCGGATAACCGCTGTAGTCGGCTTCAGACACACCGGTTATAAGATGACGTATCCCGTGTGCATAGGCGATAGTCGCCCCGAAGGTGAGAAAAAGAAGGTTCCTGCCGGGTACAAAGGTGTTGGGGTATGATCCGGCAGGTTTCTCCTCATCCATATGCATGGAGAGGTCTGTAAGTGAGTTAGGTGCCAGAAATGAGATTACCGAAGCATCCAGAAGCTGAAAAGGGGTATTTGCCATGGCAGCAATGCGCCGTGCGTTCTCCACTTCCCGCGAATGACGCTGGCCGTAGCTGAAGCAGAGTGTGTAAACATTTTTGAAATGCTGCTTTGCCCAATAGAGGCAGGTGGTGGAATCCTGACCGCCAGAAAAAAGTACCAGCGCATCCTGATCTTTATAATCTTTCATTATTCTTTGTTTTTTATGTGGTTCCCTAAGCTACACAGAAAAGCTGTTGCTTTCCACCTACAAAATTACGAATTTTCCAGGAGATTCAATCCGTTTAATTGGTTTTATTTCCAATCTGTTGCGCAAGTATATCTTTTACCTCTCTCTCACTGCTTTTGGCATATGAGATTTGTTTACCCTGTTATCGAACTTTGATAATCCGTCCTTGAGTCTGCTTGAAAAAGTCTCAAATTAGAAGATTTATCATCGTAATCACTTAAGAATCAAATGTCATTGTTTAACAAAACGACTTATTAAAGTGGACTCGTCCTTTATAATCTTAACAAATCTGTAACATTTTTGTAACTGTTTTGTAACAATGATATTGTAATTTTGTAATGAAATTTATAAACAGGACAACTCAGTTCAATAAAATGCGAAGATTATTTCTGTTTTTATCACTGTCCGTTTTATTATTCTCATGTAATAACGCTTCCACTAATTCTGGCGGGACGAGTTCCGGTGGTACCATTTCGGGTGCAGGAGCAACCTTTCCCTATCCTTTCTATAACATTGTTTTTCGCGACTATATGAGATTGCACGAAGGAATAACCGTGAATTATGGTGCAATAGGCAGCGGAGGAGGAATTCGCAGCCTGCGGGACCGTTCGGTAGATTTTGGAGCGAGCGATGCCTTTCTTAACAACAAGGAGATAGCCTCTATGAATGGTGAGGTTATACACGTGGCAACCTGCATGGGGGGAGTGGTTATGGCATATACGCTTAAAGGCATTGACAGCCTCCGGTTGACAGGTTCCCTTATTGCTGATATCTATATGGGAAAGATAAAAAAATGGAACGACCCAAAGCTGGTGAGGGAAAATCCCGGTGTGCAGTTGCCCGATTTGGATATTACGCCTGTTTACCGGTCTGACGGCAGTGGCACAACTTATAATTTCTCAGAATATTTGTCGGTTGTGAGTCCCGGATGGAAGTCGGTTATGGGAAAAGGGAAAGCGCTTAAATGGGAAGCAGGTATCGCAGCCAAAGGTAATCCCGGGGTGGCCGGTATTGTTCTTAAAACGGAAGGAGCAATTGGATATATAGGGTCGGAATATGCTCTTACGCTAGAGTTGCCTGTTGCCAAGCTGAAAAATAGAGCCGGAAACTATGTGGATGCAACGCTCGAAACCATCTCGGCTGCGGCCAATGTGGAACTTCCCGTCGATATGCGTGCCACCGTCACCGATTCTGGCGATCCCAATGCATATCCTATCAGCCTTTTTACTTGGATTCTTATCTTCAGGGACCAGCAATATAATAACCGTACAAAAAGTGAAGCCCGGATGCTGGTCGATCTACTCAATTATATAATTAGCCCCGGAGGACAGAAGGTAGCCGCGCAGATCAATTATGCTCCGCTCCCTGAGCAGGCTGTGGAGAAAACAAGGAGGCTGATAGGTGAGATAAATTACGGGGGTGAAATTATTTCGCCTTACAAGCAATTAAATTCAAAGTCTGATAGTGTTGCGCAAAGCCCAGAAAACGGTCAAAGCGCCCAAAGCGCCCCACAAAGCGTTAAAGACTTACAAAATGGTCAAAGCTTACAAAATTCCAAAAACGTGCTAAACGTGACTTCAAAAATTATTCCTGCAGAACAATAAACCACTATTCATCATTATGAAGGATAAAATATTCGGTTTTTTTCTCTTCCTGGCATCATTGATTATCCTGTTGCTTACAGCAGGAATTATATATGCGTTGGTGGGTAGATCAATGGAAGCATTCGGAGAGTATGGCGTATGGGGGTTTATTGCCAATGGTGAGTGGGATCCCCGTTCTGCCACCGAAGAGTACGGAGCACTTTCGTTTATTATGGGCACACTTTATACGGCGTTTTTTGCCTTGTTTATCTGTATTCCTTTCTCACTGTCTGTGGCATTATTCAACGGGGAGTATTTCAAAGGGAAGAAAATATCTTCTGCCCTTAGTTCCATTGTAGATCTGCTGGCGGGTATTCCTTCCATCCTTTACGGATTGTGGGGCTTTTATACCGTACGCCCGGTAATTATTGAAATGGGTGTGAATGCGCAGGGATTTGGTATTTTTCTCTCGTCGATAGTACTGGCTATAATGATTATTCCCTACGCGTCATCATTGAGCAGCGAATTTTTATCGATGGTGCCAGACAACCTTAAAGAGGGAGCTTATAGCCTGGGTGCCACACAGATAGAAGTGATAAGGCATATCAGCCTTCCAACCGCTGCATCGGGCATTGTAGCTGCCTACATCCTTGCTCTGGGCCGGGCTCTAGGCGAAACGATGGCTGTTACCATGCTTATAGGGAACACCAACAGAATTCCGCTTGGTTTGCGTGATACGGGCAATACAATGGCCAGCGTAATAGCCAATCAGTTTGGAGAGGCCGATGGGTTAAAATTAAGTGCGTTGATTGCCATCGGACTGTTATTGTTTATCATTACAGCAGTCATTAATTTGATTGCCAAGATAGTAATGAAAAAATTGTCACAACTATGAATCAAAATCAGATAGTGTTGCCCCGGGCACGTAAAGGAAAAAACAAACTGGTTTTTTGGATGGTCTGTTTCTTTGCTTTTCTCACTATGGTGCCGCTTTTCCTGATTATATGGGATGTAGTTTCAAAAGGATATGAAAATTTTAATCTGCGTCTTTTTACAGAGGTAACGCCTTCATCGATGGACGCGCTTATGGCAAGAATGAATAATGATCCCATTCCGGGTGGTATATTGAATGGTATAACCGGTACGTTGCTTATCGTGGGACTTGCCATTCTTATTTCTGTTCCCATAGGGTTGTTTATTGGTATTTATCTGGCTGATAATCGTGACAGGCATTTTGCTAAAGTGATAAGCTATCTTACTGACCTGTTGCAGGGCATGCCATCCATTGTTATCGGTATTATTGCATATTCTTGGGTGGTAAAACCGCTGAGCAGCTACTCTGCACTGGCTGGTAGTGTGGCCCTTACAATCATGATGCTGCCAATGATAGTCCGTTCAACCGAAGAGACGCTAAAAATGCTTCCGGCGGCATATAAGGAAGCCGGGCTTGCCCTTGGATCATCATATACGAACGTAGTATTTAAGATATTGCTTCCCTCGGGCTTCGGTGGTATTTTCACCGGAATACTTCTCGCCATATCGCGTGTTACGGGAGAAACGGCGCCACTTATGCTCACGGCACTGGGTGCCTCCGTGGTTAACTGGGATGTGCTTGAACCTACCAGTGCAATACCGCTGCTGATATGGGATTTTTATAACGACCCGAACCTTATCGGCCTCATCTGGTCAACATCGCTGTTGTTGTTGATTGTAATATTTCTGTTAAACTGGATAGCCAAAATTGTAGCGAGTAAATGGAAAGTATAAAAATAACGAACGGAAAAGGTCCGATCCTTCAATTGAAAGAGGTATCGGTCTCCTACACACCGGGAAAGTATGCTGTGAACAAGGTTACTACCGATATTTACCCCAATACCATTACTGCCATTATGGGACCTTCGGGATGTGGGAAAAGTACGCTCTTGCGTGCCATTAACCGGATGCACGACCTCTATGCACATATCAAAACCACAGGAGAGATAATCCTTAAAGGAAAGAATGTGCTTGAGACAGACCCTATGGAGGTGCGCCGTATGGCCGGAATGGTTTTTCAGCAGCCCAACCCTTTCCCCACAATGAGTATATATGACAATGTTCTTGCCGGATACAGACTAAACGGTATCCGTTTAAACCGGGGAGATAAAGATGAGATTGTAGCAAAAAGCCTAATGAGCGTGGGGTTGTGGAACGAGGTGAAAGATGTAATGACAAAGAGGGGGTCGTTCCTTTCGGGAGGGCAGCAGCAGCGCTTATGTATTGCACGTACGCTTGCTCTTAACCCCGAGGTGTTGCTGATGGATGAGCCTACATCGGCTCTCGATCCTATCTCGACAAACAGGATTGAGGAGCTGTTGTTGCAATTAAAAAATGATTTTACCATTGTCATTGTTACACACAATATGTCGCAGGCTGCACGTATTTCAGACAACTCAATGTTTATGTACCTTGGTGAGATGGTGGAACATGGCAATACCACCCAGATGTTTACCAAGCCGAAAAATAGGCGCACCGAAGAGTATCTGACAGGCGTTTTTGGTTAATGGAAATGATAGGTATACAGAAAGAAAAAATGATTATTTTTGCGTAACATAAACCGGATTACCGTCCATCACCCGTTGGCGGTCCAATTAATATTGAGAAACTATGAACAGCGGAAACGAAAATAGCAATGACTCAAAAGTAACGGGAATCAAAGATCGCTATCTTGAACAACTGCATAGCGATTTTCAGTTGATCTCAGAAATTGTACTTACACAGTTGAAATTAGCTTCAGATCTGGTGAACGACAAATATAACGAAGAGATCCTCATAGAGTTGAAGCGAAATGAGAAGATAATCAACTCGCTTGATGTAACCATTAAAGAGAAGGTGATAAATGCTATCATGCTTTTTACCCCCAGGGCATCCGATCTGCGAAGGTTGATGTCATATCACGATATGACAATCTCAATGGAGCGCGTGGGCGACCTCATAGAGAATATTACCAACTCTCTGCAAGAGATGGATTTCTCTCTTCCCGGTTTCGACAAATACAAGAAACCCATCTATAAGATGTTTTTCCATACAGACAAGATGCTGAAAAGTGCTCTCTTTGCCTTTTCAGGCGTGAGCAACGAGATGGCTTACGATACAATACAGATGGACGACAAAGTAGACAGGATGGAACGTAAAATTGACAGGAAGCTGGCGGAAGACTTCCACAACGAAGTGCATAGTACACAGTCGCTGGTTAATATAATGAGCCTTAACAGCATCTCCTATTTTCTGGAGAGAATTGGAGATAAAGCAGTTGATATAGCCGAATCGGCAGTATATCTCATAGAGGGAAGGGATATCCGCCACGTGAATGTAAGCAAAAAACCTGCTGAAGAGGGAGAGAAAGTGAAGTAGTATATATATAAATGGTAAAAGAAAACAATTATAGCTGATCTGCTGTTTTAATTGATTATGGAAGAGAGAATTCTTGTAGTCGACGATGAAAAAGATATCTGCGATATTCTGAAATTTAATTTGGAGAATGAGGGATATAGGGTGGACGTGGCTTATTCCGGCGAAGAGGCACTGGATAAGATTAACGATGTTCACAATCTTATTATCCTGGATGTTATGATGGGAGGAGTGTCGGGATTTAAGATTGCAGATATGCTTAGGAAATCCGAAAATTTTGTGCCTATTATATTCCTTACAGCCAAAAATACCGAAAATGACATGCTTACAGGTTTCTCCCTGGGGTGCGATGATTATATTGCAAAGCCTTTTTCGGTAAAGGAGGTACTTGCCCGTGTAAAAGCTCTTCTCAAACGTACTTCACCTGTCAAAATGCCCGCAGTGGCCAAATGGACATACCGTGGACTCACCATTGATATCCGGGCTAACAGGGTAACAATTGATGATAATGAAGTGCAGCTTACCAAAAAAGAGTTTGAGATACTTTCGCTTATGTCTCAGGCATTACCCAATGTACTTACGCGTGCTGAAATTCTCGATAGTGTCTGGGGAGATAATGAATTTGTACTTGATCGTACTGTAGATGTACATATTACACGATTGAGGAAAAAACTGGGCACATACGGAAATATTATTGTAAACAGATCAGGATTCGGCTACTGCCTCAATCCGGATACTAAGAACGAAGTTTAAAAGGTGGAATAATAATTTTTTATCTTATGAGGCGAAAAGTATCTTTTAAAAAGAGGATCTTGTTCTACTTTTCAATTATTATCGCTGTATTTACTGTGGGGATAATTTTTTTCGGTCAACAACAGTATAAAGAAGAACGTACAAAATGTCTGGAACGTAATCTCGAAAATAATGCTGATATTGTTTACAGATATATGAATGAAAACAATATTACTGTTTCAGATGCCGGAAAGGTGAAGGAACTTATAAGGTATTTGCCAACCAGTCTGCGGTTCACGATTATTGACTGGCAGGGTGACGTGATGTATGACAACCTTATGGACGCAAGCTTGATGGAGAATCACCTGAACAGGCCTGAAGTAAAAAAATCCCTCGGATTTGGAGAAGGCACGCACATCCGTCTCTCTGGCAGCAATAATATCAAATATCTCTACTATTCAAAAAAATACAATGAGGGCTTTTTTATACGGATGGCCCTTCCCTATAATGTTGAAATGAGTACTTTTACAGATACAGGCAACTCTTTCACATTTATTGTACTACTGTTTTTTATAGTTTGCGTGCTGATGATGCTCTATTTTACGAGCCGATTTACAAAATCTATAAAGGAACTGAGAGAGTTCTCGCTGAAAGTAAAAAAAGGCCTGCCTATACCATCCTCTTTATTGTTTGCCGATGACGAGGTGGGGGAGTTGAGCGCCGATATTGTGGAGAGTTACAACCTCCTGCAACAGAATAAGCGCAAGCTTGTGGCTGAACGGGAAAAGCTGTTGAAGCATTTTCAATATTCCGATGAGGGGATTGCAATTTTCTCGAAGGATAAAAGAAAAATCTATGCCAACTCACGTTTCCTGCAATTTCTTAACCTTATCCTTGATAAGCCAACTCTGGAAACAGAGCAGCTGTTTTCAGACCCCAATTTTACAGATATTGTGGCCTTCATCGATAATAGATCGAGAGATGGCAATGTGTTATCAATACGGATTTTTAAAAGCGGCAAACAGTTTAATGCCCGGGTAATTATCTTCGATGATAACAGCTTTGAACTTTATATCAGCGATATCACCAAGTCCGAAAAAACCCGCCTGCTCAAGCAGGAGATGACGAACAATATTGCTCATGAGCTACGTACCCCTGTTACAAGCATTCGGGGATATCTTGAAACCATATTGAGCCTTTATGAAAAAGAGGGAGAGAAAGACGAAAAGATTCTCAATTTCCTGGATAGGGCATATGTACAAACTATCCGTCTTTCAGAACTGATGAGAGATATAAGTATGCTGACCAAAATAGAGGATGCTGCCGAATGTTTTGAACAGGAGCCGGTTCAAATGAACCTTTTGTTGAAAGAGCTGGCCTCCGATATGGCTGATAAGCTGAGCGAAAAGAGTGACAGGTTTATAGTTGATGTTGGGGATAATGTGGTAATTCACGGAAACCGTACTCTCTTGTACTCAATCTTCCGGAATCTGACTGAGAACTCTGTCGCATACGCCGGAGAAAATATTGAGATTGTGATCAGCTGTTACAGTGAAAGCAGCGATGTTTATTATTTTGAATTTTACGATACCGGAACCGGAGTGGAAGAGAAGCATCTGGTGCGTATTTTTGAACGGTTTTATCGTGTGAATGAAGGAAGGACACGTATAACAGGAGGATCAGGATTGGGGTTGTCTATTGTGAAGAATGCCGTACTATTTCATAAAGGGAGTATAGTGGCTAAAAACAGGGCTGAAGGAGGGCTTATGTTTCTTATAACATTCCCTAAGCAGGAGAGGGACAACATTCCCGATGCAAGTGGAAAATGACTTTCAAGGGCAGGAGGAACATACCTTTTACCTTACAACCGATTCATAAAAAAGGGAAAAGAATCAGAATAATATAACAACACTTCGGTAAATATTTTTTTAAACACCTGATATTCCTAAAGAAAGGCCTTTAAATTTCAGCAAAAAACTATTTTAATGATAATTGATTCATTAAAAGGTGTCTAGAAACTTTTTTACCGTACTATTAATATAATAATATTGAATGAAAAAATTTATTGGTGCCCATGTTAGTGCTTCTGGAGGTGTGGAAAATGCACCACTCAACGCACAGGCAATAGGAGCTAAAGCATTTGCTTTTTTTACAAAAAATCAACGCCAGTGGTTTGCGGCAGAGTACACTGAGCAAAATATCGAACTGTTCAAATCGCGCTGTTATGAACTGGGATTCTCTCCTGATCATATTCTGCCGCACGCCAGCTATCTTATTAACTTGGGACATCCCGAAGAGGAGGGTGTGAAAAAATCCCGCTCTGCTTTTAATGATGAGATGAAACGTTGTGAACAGTTGGGATTGAACCGGTTCAACTTCCATCCCGGGAGCCATCTGAATCAGATACCTATTGATGAATGTCTTAACAGGATAGCCGAATCAATTAATATCTCACTTGAGAAGACCAATGGAGTAACCGCAGTGATTGAAAATACGGCTGGTCAGGGGACTAATCTGGGACACACTTTTGAGCAGATTGCGCATATTATTGACAGGGTGGAAGATAAAAGCAGGGTGGGTGTCTGCCTCGATACGGCGCACACATTGGCTGCCGGCTACGAAATAAGGACCAAGGAGAGTTTTGATGATACTTTTAAAAAATTTGATGAAATTGTCGGATTTAATTATTTAAAAGGCTTACATATCAACGATTCCAAGAAAGAGCTAGCTTCAAGGGTTGATCGTCACGACAGCCTCGGAAAGGGGGTGATGAACATGAATCTGTTCTCATTTATTGTAAATGACCCGCGATTTGACGACATGCCTTTAATTCTTGAAACTCCCGATGATACCATTTGGGCGGAAGAGATTAAGACGCTATATAGCTTGATAAAACAGGAAGACCCTCAAAAATAATAGAATCCTTGAGTCTCGTCCGATAAGTCTTTTTTCTTGAAAATTTCACAAGATGAACATTGAT
>NZ_DIQL01000056.1:98233-109104 GCF_002427225.1 Proteiniphilum sp. UBA5463
ATAAAGCAGGAAGAACCAGATAAAGCAGGAAGAACCCCGATAAAATAGTATAATCATCAAAAAAAAGCGCTACTTCCCGAAGGAGGTGGCGCTTTACTTTATTACTAATCTGTACCAATATCATCTGATCAGGTACATCTGTTTTAATTCAGTTTTATCTCATCCACGAAAATAAAGGCTCTGTTCCCTTTTCCCGGATGCCAGTCCGGCATAACCGAAGGTCTCACCGTTACCTTAAAGTAGCGTGCCGTCACCGGCTCAAATGAAAGGTTGTGGGTAGAGATATCTGACCAGTGTCCGTCTTTCTCATCTGCAATCTTAAGGGCCGACACCTCTGCAAAGATTTTGTTATCATCTGAAGATTCAATGATGATCTCAGAAGCATCAAAAATCCAGTCGCCTGTTACTACAGCGTTGCATACCTCAAGCGATGAGACTTCTGTAGGCTCCAGCATGTCAATTACAGCAATCAGATCCTCTCCCTGGAAACCTATCCACCTTCCGGTACGATAGTTAGTGCTGTTACCGTTAAGCCCGTCGACAAGCATCCCGGCGCCCGAGTACTCGTAACTTCCTGCAGGGGTAGTAAGCAACTGGGCCGGTTTAAAGCTCGACTTGCTGAGGGTGATGTTTTCTTTGAATACCTTGCTGTCTTTTACTCCTTCACGAATGGCTACTGCTCTAAGTTCCGCATTTTCCCTGATGGAGAATTTATCTTCGTACTTCGTGGAAGAGACGGTAGGGTCGCTGCCATCAAGCGTGTAGAATACCGGAGCATTGTCAATGGTGGAGAACTCAACGTCAAGGGCGTTATTGTCGAAGTTGGGAGTGAGCGATGCCTGTACATCGTAAACATGAGTAGCATAGTTATAACCAAGCTTTTCGTATAGCGACAACAGCTGAGGCAGCCTGGTAAGGAACTGTTCATAGTTCTTTTGTCCGGGCTGCATCCACTGTACTTCACACATTGCAGCCAGTCGCGGCAGAGTCATATACTCAACATGCGATGGTTCTCTGATATATTCCGTCCACAAGTTGGCCTGTGGTCCTAATATATGCATTTTCTGATCATCTGTCAACGTGTTGGGCGCAGGCTCAAAGCTATAAACCTGTTCAAGAGGCAGGAAACCGCCGATAGCAAGAGGCTCATCACTAGTGTCCTGTGTCTGATAATAGTCGAAATAACAGTAAGTGGTGGGGGTCATGATCACATCGTGACCCATCTGTGCTGCCTGTATTCCTCCTCCCATTCCGCGCCACGACATAACGGTGGCGTTGGGAGCAAGCTCACCCTCAAGTATCTCATCCCAGCCGATAATGCTGCGGCCGTGATCGTTAAGGAATTTCTCCACGCGAGCAGTAACATAACTCTGTAGGTAGTGTTCGGCAGTATGTCCGTCACGGTCTTTCAAACCCAGCTCTCTGATACGTGTCTGACAGTCGGGGCATTTTTCCCAGCGTACTTTTGGTGCTTCGTCACCACCTATATGAATATACTTTGATGGGAAGATCTCCATTACCTCTGCCAGCACCGCCTCAAGGAAGGCGAAAGTCTCTTCTTTTCCGGGGCATAGCACATCGTCGAAGACACCCCATTCACGTGATACCTCATACGGGCCACCAGTACAACCTAACTCGGGATAGGCTGCCAGCGCGGCTAGCATATGACCGGGCAGGTCCACCTCGGGGATTATTGTAATATAACGTTCTTCGGCGTATTTCACTATCTCTTTCAGCTCATCCTTGGTATAGAAGCCCCCGTGAGGGGTGCCGTCATATTTACCGGTGTTTTTGCCTATCACTGTCTCTTTCCGCATGGAACCGATCTCGGTAAGCTTCGGGTATGATTCTATTTCAATTCTCCATCCCTGGTCTTCTGTCAGGTGCCAGTGAAAGCGGTTGATGTTGTGCAATGCCAGGAGATCGATATACTTTTTCACAAACTCCGCTGGCTGGAAATGGCGTGCCACATCCAGCATCATTCCGCGATATGCAAATCGTGGAGCATCGTTGATGGTTACCGGCGAATACGATACGGTTCTCTGTTTTTCAACAGGCGTGGATTTTCGCAATGTCTGTATACCGTAAAATACAGCTGCTTCGGAAGCACCATTTATTCGTATGGCCTGGTTGTCTATAGTAATCTCATAGGCTTCGGAATTTTCATGGTTCAGCCCCGTAGAAAGGACTATGGCGTTCTGATCGGCAGGAGCTGATGTAACAGCAGGTTTAATCCCGGTGGATATCTCCAGGTAATCTGCCAGAAACTCTGCGTTTCTCTGCATTTTTTCATTTCCTTCGGGGTATACAATCTTTGTCGATCCTGAAAGAGTGAACGGTGTGCCTTCAGTAATAGCAATTTCTCCGGGCAGAGGAACCACGTTGTAATTCACTTCAGCCTGGCTGCTGCTACCGGTATTACACGATGTCATACAGCAGATGGATGCAATAAGCATACTTAATTTAATTATTCTCTTCATTTTTCTTTTTTAATTTGTTTGACTTTATCTTAGTACTTTTTTCAGTTCCAGCAATGTATTTTTAACAATCCCGGCGCCTGTGATCTCTTGCGCGTATTCGTTTATTACGACGGTTTTACCACCCATTTTAACATCGGGGTTCCTGTAAACCATTTTGCTTTCTATCTGCTCACGCGCGGAGAGATGAAATTCTTTAGCTCCGGTCTCTTTTGCAATCTTTGCAATATTTTGCGCATTAACGCCGCTCCCTGGCATGATGACAATGCGGCCGGCGGCTTTTTCCACTAGTTGTTTCAGTAGAGGAATGCCTTGTTCAGCTTTGGGTTGCTGGCCGGAAGTGAGGACTCTATCACAGCCTAAAGATACTATTTTTTCGAGACTTTCAAAAGGATCCCGGCACATGTCGAATGCCCTGTGAAAGGTGATGCTCATCCCGCTTGCGGCATCAATAAGCTCCTTATTACGTTTCATATCTACTTCACCTTCAGCTGTCAGACAGCCTATTACCACACCGTCGGCGCCCAGCTTACGGGCTATCTCAATATCCTTGAGCATGATCCTCTGCTCAAGGGCGGAGTATAGAAAATCACCTCCCCGGGGACGGATGATTACGTTTAGTTTGATATCGAGCAGTTCGCGTGCCAGGGCTATATCACCGTAAGAGGGCGTTGTCCCCCCCTCGGGAATGGCTGCACATAGCTCTACACGGTAAGCGCCACCTTTTTGTGCTTCAACGCAACTGGCTACCGAGTTGGCGCATATCTCTAGTTTATAATCTGACATGTTTGTATTGAATTTCACGTAGTTCTAATTTTGTTAAACTAAATTTATTGCGAAACCAACAGCCCGGTAAAAGTATTGAAACGCCATGTAATCCATTAATTAACAGCAAAACAAACCCACCCAAAACCCAGTAGCACTTTCGCTGATTGTCAGGAGTTTAAAAAATAATTACCGAAGCATTGGCAAAATGATATTGCAAATGTAATAATATTAACAACAAAATTAAACCTTTTCAAAAAAATCAGTTGTTCCTTGTCGACCGTTACAATATTGTACAGCCTTAGAAAATATTAGATAATAGGATGATATAAAGCATAATGAGTGGCCCTATAGTGAACAGATTTACAATTATATAAATTAAAAATTTATATTATATAACATTTTGAGTAATTATGCCTGATAATTATTTTCACTACCTTTACATCATAAAACATATATATGACTTAAATTTAGCTTTAAATGGAGAAATTTAAGCATGCGAAACTAAAATCAAATTTTAATGAAAAAGTATTTTGTTCTTTCACTACTTCTAGTTTTATTCTCGTGTAAACAAAAAGAGGGTACTCAGGTAGAATTAAACCTCATTCCCAAGCCCAATAATACTGAATTTGGTAAGGGAAATCTTAATATCTCAAGTGGGTTTAATGCTGTGACAAAAAATATTGATACCGAATCAGCAGAGATACTATTAACTTTCTTAAAAAACAGTGTAACAATATCTCCTTCAGGTAAGAAACTGCAATTGGTGATGGAGAACCCAAGCGAATTACCTGCTCCGCATGAGTCTTACATGTTGACAGTAAATAGTGATGGTGTGTTGATTTCGGCTTCGAGCGAAGCTGGACTGTTTTACGGAATCCAATCGCTCCTGCAGATGGTTGAAAACAGGACCAGCATCCCTTTCGTGAAAATCGAAGATGCTCCGCGTTTCAGCTACAGAGGGGCTATGATCGATTGTTCGCGTCACTTTGTATCGCTCGATTTTCTCAAGAAACAAATCGACCTGATGGCATACTATAAGTTAAACCGTTTTCACTGGCATTTGACCGATGGGCCTGGATGGCGTATAGAAATCAAAAAATATCCCGAACTTACAGGTATTGCAGCCTGGCGAACGCACGCCACATGGAAAGAGTGGTGGGACTCGGAACGAATATATCTGCCTGAAGGCACACCAGGTGCTTATGGCGGTTATTATACACAAGACGAAGCACGGGAGCTTGTACGCTATGCTGCTGAACGACATATCACCGTGATCCCCGAGATAGAGATGCCGGGTCATTCCGAAGAGGTGCTGGCTGTTTATCCGCATCTTTCGTGTACTGGAAAACCATATACAAGCAGCGAGTTTTGCATAGGGAACGATCAAACGTTTGAGTTCCTGGAAAACGTGTTGACTGAAGTTATCGATATCTTTCCGTCGGAATTTATTCATGTGGGTGGCGATGAAGCCAGTCGCGAACATTGGAAAAAATGCCCTGAATGCCAGGCGCGGATAAAAGCCGAAGGCCTGAAAGATGAAGCCGGATTGCAAAGCTATCTTATAAAGCGCATAGAGAAGTTTTTGAATTCAAAAGGGCGAAAACTGCTGGGTTGGGACGAGATTCTCGATGGAGGATTGGCACCAGATGCTACCGTGATGTCGTGGCGTGGCGAGCAAGGCGGGATTACTGCTGCGCAAAGTGGGCACGATGCTGTGATGACGCCAGGCGAATTTTGTTATTTCGATGCTTATCAGGCAAATCCCGGAACTCAACCCGAGGCCATAGGCGGTTTCTTGCCCATAGAAAAAGTATATTCCTACGATCCTGTCCCGGCTGCTCTTTCGGCCGAAGAGGCGAAACATATATTAGGTGTACAAGCCAACTTATGGGCTGAATATATTCCTACGGAACAACATGTTGAATATATGCTTTACCCACGCTTGCTTGCTTTGGCAGAAGTGGCATGGACACAGCCCGGGAACAAATCGTGGACAGATTTCCGTACACGTGTAAACAGTGCTATACCCGTGTTGCAGCAAAAGGGTTATAACCCGTTTACATTATCCAACGAAGTGGATTTTTCACACGATACCGATTCCGTGGAAAATGCCATTACCGTAACACTTTCCACAGAAAAAGCGCCGGCGGATATACGTTATACCACCGACGGATCACTGCCCGATGCTCAGTCGCCTGTTTATAGCGGCCCTGTTCAGGTGCCTGATTCTGTCATTGTTACTGCACAGTTGTTCGACGGTGAAAAGCCATCAGGCCCCGCTGTAACACGCCGGTTCGACTACCATAAGGCTATCGGGAAACCGGTCTTTTACAATATCCCTGTTAATCCTTACTATGCTGCCGGGGGCGAAAAAGCCCTGGTAAACGGTTTGACCGGTGGATTATCTCATGGCGACGGTCGTTGGCAGGGATTTATGACCAATGGAATGGATGTAACCATAGACCTGGGAAGTACGCAGTCCGTTTATTCTGTCAATGCACGGTTTATGCAGAGTATTGGCCCGTGGATATGGTTTCCCAAAGAGGTGGTAATTGCAGTGTCTGACGATAACAAAATGTTTACTGAATTATCGCGTATCAAAAACAGCGTATCTGAAAAGGAGGCCGGAACGCTGTTCCAGAATTTCGGATGGCAGGGAGCTGCAAGAGGTCGATACATCCGTTACAAAGCCATAGCGAACGGAATAAAAGGCGGCTGGGTTTTTCTCGATGAGATAGTCGTTTGGTAAGTTCAAGGGGGAACAACGTTTTGTTCTTCCATTTGTCGTGTGTAGATAAGATCCGTTGTATGCCAAGAACAAATGATTACTGAAACACCTGCGGCTGATTGAGTATGATTGCAACCGAGGTAAGTCTATCTCCCCAATCCATTACGACTGATATGTGCACCGTCTCTGTGTGTAGTGACAATATGCGTTGCCACTTAGGCGAACTTCTTTTTTTGACAGTCTGTGCCGGTAATTGAGCTCCAAAAACCATGGCGAACAAGAGCAGGAAAATTTTACATTTGAGGTGGTCGATGGTGATGAATGTTACGAGTTCACTTGGGTGGGGAAGAAGCAATCCATCATTGAGGGGAACCATCCTATTCGCAAAACAGTTCGACCCGGTAAGGAGGAGATCAAGGACTGGAACACTACCGAGAACCTTTATATAGAAGGCGACAATCTCGATGTGTTAAAGCTCCTGCAAAACCCCTACCTGAACAAGGTGAAGATGATCTATATCGATCCCCCTTACAATACCGGGAACGATTTTGTCTACCGTGACAATTTTAAAGTCACGAAAGAGGATTACGAGGAGGATTTGGGTCTGTTCGATGAAGAGGAAAACGATAGCTTCGGCACGGAAATCTTCATCGAGCCAACCCTGAAAGGAAAGCTTGGTGTAAATGCAATTCCGGCAAGGTAAGGGAAACATAAAAGTTGAAGAATGATTTACTGATATCGAAACTTTTACCGAGCAGCTGACAGTTATATAAATGCAGATAAATTTTGTTTTATAAAAAACGGCCTGCATATTACATTTTTTGTAAAAAAATCACTATTTTTGTTAGATATCGTGACGTGAATATCGCCATGAAAAAATTAAAGTTATGAGAATTGCCTTAGATAGTAAATTACCGAATTATCCTGAGTTCAGGGAGGGGATTCGTCGTGCACCCGACCGTGGTTTTTCACTCTCGCCATCGCAAACGGAAATTTCATTGAGAAACGCCTTGCGTTATATTCCCTCTGGACTGCATGAACAGATGGCTCCTGAGTTTCTTGATGAACTGAAAACACGTGGCAGGATTTATGGATACCGCTATCGTCCCGAAGGTGACCTGAAAGCAAAACCTGTTGATGAGTATGAAGGTAGATGCCTGGAAGGAAAAGCGTTTCAGGTAATGATTGACAATAACCTCTCTTTCGATATCGCGCTATATCCCTATGAACTGGTCACCTACGGCGAAACAGGCCAAGTATGCCAGAACTGGATGCAGTATAGGCTGATAAAAAAATATCTGGAGGTGATGACACAGGAGCAGACTCTGGTGGTGGAGAGCGGCCATCCGCTGGGATTATTTAAATCGAGACCCGATGCGCCGAGGGTAATAATTACCAACTCGTTGATGATAGGGCTGTTTGATAACCAGGCCGACTGGGATATCGCTGCTCAGATGGGGGTGGCAAACTACGGACAGATGACTGCCGGCGGATGGATGTATATTGGTCCCCAGGGCATTGTACATGGTACGTTCAACACATTGCTTAACGCGGGGAGGTTGAAACTGGGAATAACTCCGGATAGTGATCTCAGAGGGCATCTGTTCGTATCGTCTGGTTTGGGAGGTATGAGCGGAGCACAACCCAAAGCGGCCGATATAGCCGGAGCCGTTTCCATTATTGCCGAGGTGGATGGGTCGCGTATAGAAACACGACGGCAACAGGGGTGGGTGCAGCGAGTAACAGCTGAGAAACAACAGGCATTTGACTGGGCGAATGGAGCAATAAGACGGAAGGAACCACTGTCGATTGCTTACTATGGAAATATTGTTGATCTGCTGGAATATGCGGAGAGAGAGATAATCGATATAGAGTTGCTTAGCGATCAGACTTCTTGCCATGAACCATACACAGGAGGTTACTGTCCTGCCGGCATAACCTTTGAAGAGCGTACCAGCCTGCTGCACGAGGATAGAGACAAATTCAGAAAACTGGTTGATGATTCGCTTCGCCGCCACTTTAATGTTATAAGTAAGTTAGTTGCCCGTGGAACATACTTTTTTGATTATGGTAACTCTTTTATGAAGGCGATCTACGATGCAGGCGTTAAGGAGATATCAAGAAACGGGGTTGATGAGAAAGATGGCTTTATCTGGCCATCATATGTGGAGGATATAATGGGACCAGAGCTGTTCGATTATGGCTATGGCCCATTCCGATGGGTATGCCTTAGCGGGAAGCACGAGGATCTGGTTAAAACCGACATGGTAGCAATGGAGTGCATCGACCCCGGCCGGCGTGGACAGGATCGTGACAACTGGTTATGGATACGCGATGCGGAGAAACATAAGCTGGTGGTTGGTACCCAGGCTCGCATACTTTATCAGGATGCCGAGGGACGGCAGAAGATAGCACTGCGATTCAATGAAATGGTACGTAACGGCGAAATAGGACCTGTGATGCTGGGGCGCGATCACCATGACGTGAGCGGTACAGACTCGCCTTTCCGTGAGACAGCCAACATAAAGGATGGCAGCAACGTGATGGCCGACATGGCGGTGCAGTGCTTCGCAGGTAATGCGGCGCGCGGCATGAGCTTGGTGGCTCTACATAACGGCGGCGGAGTGGGCATCGGTAAAGCTATCAACGGCGGCTTCGGCATGGTGTGCGATGGTAGCACGCGGGTTGACGAGATCCTCCGTTCCGCAATGATTTGGGATGTGATGGGTGGCGTGGCTCGCCGTGCCTGGGCACGCAACGAGCATGCAATTACCACTGCTCGTGAGTTTAATAGGATTTATCCGGAGAACTATCATATAACAGAACCCTTTTTAGTTGATGAAGATATAATCAGGAAGTATGTTTCTCATAAGTAATGAACGGCTTATCTTTCATATTTTTAAATCGGAAAAGGCGGATAACAAAAAAATAAGCAATATCATTTTAGTTAACTTTGTTTTATAGGAATAACAATTATGAATAAAATCGTGGAATGTGTTCCCAACTTTAGTGAGGGACGCGACAGACAGAAAGTGGAAAAAATAGCGGACCTCTTCCGGGGAAGAGAGAAAGTGAAACTGCTGGATTATAGCAGTGATGCCGACCATAACCGATCGGTAGTAACTGTTGTTGGGGAGCCGGAGGCATTGAAAACTGCAGTTATTGAAGCAATAGGGAAAGCAGTGGAGCTGATTGATCTTCAAAGGCATCAGGGGCAGCACCCTCGTATGGGAGCCGCTGATGTGGTGCCGTTTATCCCTATTAAAAACGTAACTATGAATGAGGCGGTGGCTCTGTCTAAGGAGGTAGCGGAGGCAGTGGCAGAACGTTACAACCTTCCGGTATATCTATATGAGAAATCGGCTTCGGCATCTCATCGTGAAAATTTGGCGAATGTTCGCAGGGGCGAGTTTGAAGGACTGGTAGAGAAAATGAAAAAACAGGAATGGAAGCCCGACTTTGGTCCTACAGAACCTCACCCTACAGCAGGAGCAGTTGCTATCGGTGCCCGCATGCCGCTGGTGGCTTACAACGTTAACCTGGGGACCAATAACCTGGAGATTGCTGAGGCTATCAGCAGGAAGGTGCGCCATATTGGAGGCGGACTGCGTTTCTGCAAGGCGATGGGTGTTGCACTGCACGATCGGGGTATCACACAGGTATCGATGAACCTGACCGACTACACCAAAACGGCTATTTACCGCGCCCATGAGATGGTGCGCATGGAAGCTAAACGGTATGGTGTTCCGGTGGTGGGCGGAGAGGTAATAGGACTGGTGCCTATGGAGGCTCTGATTGATTCGGCAGCTTATTACCTTGGCCTTGAGAATTTCTCCGTCAACCAGGTGTTGGAAACAAAGCTGATGGAATAGTTGAAATTTTTGCAATTTGAATTGGCTTTTGAATAAAGGCATAAACCAGGGGTATCACGAAAAGCTATAACTGATGAATAACCTGATTATAAAAAATGCAGAGCAGGTGGTTACTTGCAGCGGTTTCGCGGGGAAGCAAGGAAGGGAAATGTCCGATTTACATGTTATTGAAAACGGTACGGTGATAGTGACAGATGGCCTGATCTCTCATATCCTGAAAGCAGGAGAGACTCTTCCGGTAAATGAACAGGATTACAGGGTTATTGACGCAACAGGCAAAGCGCTGTTGCCGGGGTTTATCGATCCTCATACACATTTTATCTTTGGAGGATACCGGGAGGAAGAGTTCTCATGGCGGATGAGGGGCGATAGCTACATGGAGATAATGGAACGGGGAGGTGGCATTGTAAAGACTACAAATGCCACCCGTGAAGCGACGGAAGAGGAGCTGATGGAGACGGGCAGGCAGAGGCTTGATGCAATGATGCGGCTTGGAATCACCACCGTAGAGGGAAAGAGCGGCTATGGGCTGGACAAAGATACCGAACTTAAGCAACTCCGCGTGATGCATCGTCTCAACGAAACCCATCCGGTGGATATTGTTTCAACCTTTATGGGTGCACATGCTATCCCCGCCGAATGGCAGGGGAGGGAGGAAGATTATATAGATTTTAATATTAACGAAATGTTCCCACTTGTGGTGAAGGGGGAACTGGCCGAAGCGGTGGATATTTTCTGCGAAAAGGGGGTTTTCGCTATCGCCCAATCGCGCCGCTATCTGACAGCCGCCAGAGAGCAAGGGCTTAAGATAAAGATACATGCCGATGAGATAACTCCTCTCGGAGGTGCAGAGCTGGCGGCGGAGTTGCGTTGCCTGTCGGCTGACCATCTGCTGCAAGCTTCCGATGAGGGAATACGTGCCATGGCTGAGAAAGGTGTAGTGGCAACATTATTACCTCTTACTGCTTTTTCGTTGCGGGAAAAATATGCTCGTGCTCGCGAAATGATTGACGCGGGATGCATAGT
>NZ_DIQL01000056.1:109304-223976 GCF_002427225.1 Proteiniphilum sp. UBA5463
CTTACACCTGAAGAGGCTGTTACCGCATTTACCATCAACAGTGCTGCAGCACTCGGCAGGGAGGGGATAACAGGCAGCATAGATGTGGGTAAACAGGGGGATCTGGTGCTGTTGCAGTTTCCGTCGTACAAGTTTCTGCCTTACCACGTGGGAATGAATATAGTGGATAAGGTGGTGAAACGGGGGAAAATTGTATGTAGTTTGCATTAAAATTAGTTTATTCTGAAAACAGCTGGCACAATCTTATTTAAACAGTTGAAAATGAGTAGAGCTGCTGCTTTGTATTGTGGTATTTGTCGCTAAGAAATCAAAAAATCATATACAGTAATTTCCGTATTATTTTATTTATAGTTTAACAAATATGAGGCTACAAGATTTAACTTTAAAGCAATTTCTCGAAAAAACCGCGGGAAAAGAACCTTTGCCCGGAGGGGGCAGTTCATCGGCACTGAATGGAGCCATTGCTGCGGCATTGACTGAAATGATGGCTAATTTGACCATCGGCAAAAAGAACTATGCTGATGCTGAGGCGATGATGAAGCAGAACCTACATAAGGCATCTGATTTGCGGATGCGCTTTATAGAAGATATCGATAGGGACAGCGATGCATATAACCTTGTTATCAGTGCCTACAAACTTCCGAAAGAGACAGAAGAGGAGAAAGAATATCGTACCGGAAAAATTCAGGAAGCTACTAAAATTGCGTCGCTGGTGCCGATGGAGGTGGCCGAACGAGCTTCAGGTATGCTCGGTATTATCGCCGAAACAGTGAAGAGTGGTAATAAAAATGCAGTTACCGATGGTTGTGTGGCTATGCTGGCATGTCGCACCGCTATTCTGGGCGCACTGCTTAACGTACGCATTAACCTGAGGGGGATTAGGGATGATAAGTTTGTCAGTGAGCTTTCATTAAAATGCGATCTGCTTGAAAAAGAGGCTATCAATAGTGAACGGGAGTTATTTGAATGGGCAAAAAATGAGATTTAATATGAAAAATATTTACTACATAGGAAAAAAAGATCTCACCATTGAAGACCTGGAGAGGATTATTACTGGTAACATAAAGGTGGAGCTGGCTCCCGAGGCTAGGGAACGTATAAGGAAGTGCCGCGATTACCTCGACAGAAAAATGGAAAACCAGACTGAACCTGTTTACGGTATAACTACCGGTTTCGGTTCATTATGTAATCATTCTGTTTCAGGTGATGACCTGAACACATTACAGGAGAATCTTGTAAAATCGCATGCCTGTAGTGTTGGAGAAGAGGTTACACCGCTTATAGTGAAGCTTATGTTTTTGCTGAAGGCACATGCTCTTTCATTAGGTTTTAGTGGCGTGCAGGAGGCTACAGTGCAAAGGATGCTTGATCTGTTCAATAACGATATACTGCCTGTTGTGTATGATAAGGGATCACTTGGTGCTTCAGGGGACCTGGCTCCATTGGCAAATCTATTTTTGCCGCTTATAGGTGTGGGTGATGTTTTTTATAAGGGAAGCAAACGTGATATAGGTAGTGTACTCGATGAGTTCGGCTGGCAGCCGATAAGACTGAAGAGCAAAGAGGGACTGGCATTGCTGAACGGTACCCAGTTTATGTCGGCACATGGTGTATATGCCATTATGAAAGCGCAAAGGCTTTCGAAGAGGGCCGACCTTATAGCTGCATTGTCGCTCGATGCATATGATGGACACCTGGAGCCTTTCGATGAAAGGTTGCATATGATCCGACCGCACAGTGGACAGCTGGAGACTGCACGTAATATACGTAGTTTCCTTGAGGGAAGCCTGATCATTTCAAGAGCAAAGAAGCATTTGCAGGATCCGTACTCATTCCGCTGTGTACCGCAGGTGCACGGAGCTACCAAGGATGCCCTCGCTTACGTAAAATCGGTGGTGCTTACCGAGATCAACTCGGTGACCGATAATCCAACAATCTTCCCTGATGATGATAAGATAATATCTGGAGGAAATTTTCACGGACAACCGCTGGCAATAGCTTACGATTTTCTGGCTATAGCGCTTGCAGAACTGGGTAATATCTCCGAACGACGAACGGCTCAGTTGATATTGGGAAGGCGTGAGCTGCCGGAGTTCCTGGTTGCAAGTCCCGGTCTTAATTCGGGCTTTATGATTCCACAATATGTGGCGGCATCGGTAGTTAGCCAGAACAAGATGTACTGCGCTCCTTCAAGTACTGACTCAATTGTCTCTTCAAATGGCCAGGAAGATCATGTGAGCATGGGTGCCACTTCGGCAATTAAGCTACTAAGGATTCTGGACAATCTCGATATCATTTTCTCTATTGAACTGATGAATGCAGCACAGGCGCTCGAATTCCGACGCCCACTAAAATCGTCGCAAATGATTGAAAAAGTGGTAAAGGAGTATAGGAAAGAGGTGCCATTCATTAAAGAGGATATTGTGATGTATAAAGAGATTCGTAAGACAGTGGCATTCCTTAACAGACTTCAGGTTGATGAACTCTGATTATGTGATTATATACGGTTATTTTCTGAATAAGTTGTTCGGATTGATTATCTTTGCAGATTCGAAAATAAATTAATTAACTTTCACATGTGTTACGATAAGAGCTATATAAAATCACAAAAGTCTTATATTTAGGTGTATATGCCAGTAATTTATATATGCGAAACTTAACTCAATTAAAATTTAAAATAATTTGAAATGGTAGAAAAAATCAGGAAATCGCTCAGAGATTCTGCAGCGGCACGGTGGTCCGCACTGTTCTTCGTCGCTTTTACAATGATGTGCGGGTATTTTTTAACGGATATCATGGCCCCCCTGGCCGGACTGCTTGAGGGACAACTCGGATGGTCACGTGCTGATTATGGCACATTCACAAGCTCATATGGCTGGTTTAACGTCTTTCTGCTGATGCTAATATTTGGAGGAATAATTCTCGACAAACTGGGAGTACGTATGACAGGTATTGGTGCCACAGCTGTAATGGTGATAGGTACGGCTATAAAATACTGGGCTATTTCTACTGACACACTTGCAGGAAAGGTCATTTTGGGACTGGATGCCCAGGTCTTATGGGCAAGTATCGGTTTTGCAGTTTTTGCCGTGGGTGTAGAGGTGACCGGAATTACCGTTTCAAAGATTATTGTTAAGTGGTTCAAGGGTAAAGAGATGGCCACGGCTATGGGTATGGAGATGGCGATGGCAAGAATAGGTACCGCTATGGCGTTGGGTTTCTCTATCCCTATCGCAAAAGCTACAGGTATTATTGATGTTTCGCGCCCCGTGCTGGTGGCCCTGATAGGACTATGTATCGGATTTATTTCGTTCTTGGTTTATGTGGTGATGGATAAAAAGCTGGATGCTTCGGAGGCAACGGATTCTATGGAACAAAGTAGTTCTGAAGATGAGTTTAAACTATCTGATATAGGAAAGATTCTGGGTAATAAAGGATGGTGGTATATTGCTATCTTGTGCGTTTTGTTCTATTCTGCTGTTTTCCCATTTCTTAAATATGCCACCGACCTGATGGTAAATAAGTTCGGAGTGAAAGAAGACCTTGCGGGAATGATACCTATGTTGCTGCCTTTCGGAAATATTCTCCTTACACCTCTGTTTGGCGGTATATATGACAAGAAAGGGAAAGGTGCAACAATTATGATTATTGGCTCGCTGCTGCTGATTCTGGTTCATGCACTGTTCTCCGTTCCACTATTCAACAACTGGATTTTTGCGATGGTGCTGGTCGTAATTCTGGGTATTGGCTTCTCACTTGTTCCTTCGGCAATGTGGCCATCTGTACCCAAGATTGTTCCCGAAAAGCGCCTTGGTACAGCTTATTCACTTATCTTCTGGGTACAAAACTGGGGATTGATGGGGGTCCCTCTTCTGATAGGATGGGTGCTCGAGAAGTTCTGCGTGACGGGGCAGACAGTTCGCGACGGACTGAGCGTTAACACATACGACTACACAATTCCAATGATGATTTTTACATCCTTTGGTGTTCTGGCACTTCTTTTTGCTTTCCTGCTGAAAGCAGAGGATAAAAAGAAAGGATACGGACTGGAATTACCTAATATCCAGAATTAATCGTGAAGAGTTTCATGTTTCATGGCTTGCGAGTACTGTTACTGATGACATAAAGCTGATGACAGGCTAAATAAAGCTGGGAAGAGAAACTGATCACAGAAAACTTATAGCAGGCAACTGAAAGCTGATGACTGACGGCCCGAAGTTGATTTGAAAACTACATAAAGGCGATTCGCTACAAAGGCGGGTCGCCTTTTTTGATTGAGGCTTTATTGAGAGTTAATAAAACTTTGTGTATCTATAAGGGATGGTTAGCATGTGGAAAAATGGTAGTGATTAGGGCCTTACGATCCCAGTCTTACTATAATACTATAGCGGGATCAGATATGCTGCCGTTATATGGCATGCAAGTCCCAGCAATACAAACAGATGGAATACAGCGTGTACAAACTCCCGTCTGGCAGTGGCGTATATAACGGCGCCGGCAATATAGAACAGGCCTCCCCCAAGCAGCCAGTAGATCACATCCATACAGTTTTTTGCATGAGCAATCTCTATTGACGGTTTGAAAGCGATGAGAGCCACCAGCCCCATCATTACATATGAAGCGGTTTTCAGGTGGCTGTTTTTACTGAGCTTCCTGAAGCTCAAGGCGATACCAGCAATGGCGGTTGTCCAGGCTATCCCGAACAGAAGCCAGCCCCAGAACTGTGCATCGCGAAGCAGGATAATAGTGAATGGAGAGTAGCTTGCAGCGATAAGAAGATAAATGCTTGCATGGTCGAAATGGCGTAACCTGGCTTTTAAAACTTGATCCCGCACGTAGTGATAGATGGTGGAGGAGCCCATGCAGATAGTCATACCGATGCCGAATAACCCATAGGCGATGATTGCACCACGGTTACCTGAAGAAATAGCCTTGTTAATTAGTATAACAGTTGCTGCAATACTTATCAATACCCCAAGGCCATGTGTTATGTAGTTGGCCTTCTCTTCGCGGTCAGTATAGAATTTTTCGTTTGTCACAAGATTTATAATTCAACTTTCAACGTTATTTTCCGGCTCACTTCCGACCATGGCGGAGACCCGGGTAAAAGTCTTTTTTACCTTGTGCTGTGGCTGCTTTAATCTCATTGTCCATAGATTTTTCCATTATCGGTTATTGTGAAACATCTTCAAACAAATCCATCACTGCATCTTGTGCGTCGGCCTCGTTAGACAGGTATTTCAGACATAATCCGTATACCATAGGTATATAGCGCCGGTATAATTCGTCGAAGTAGGTTGCTTGTTCTTCTTTTTTACAAAGATCAAACAATTCATCGTTCGATAGTTTTGTTATTTCTGTTCTGCTTTTCAATCCGTTGCCTGTTGATTTGTACAAAGAAGTTCCACAAAATTAAAAAAATATTCGTTCGGTTATGGAATTTGTAGTGCATTTGTATCCTTTATACAGAGCATTTAAAAAAGAAAATAGTTTAGTACTTTTTCTTAATGCGGTATAATGATATGAATATTAGCTGGATAATGGTCTATATGAAAGCGAAAAACAGAGGAGCTTGCTTTATGTAAGTTTCTCAGTTTCTTTTGCAAATGCGGAAAGCATTGACAAAAGTTGTCAAAGTATCTGTTCATCTTTGTACCATGTATAAAAAAATATTAACCATAAATTGACAAAACTGAGACAAAAGATGAAACGACAAGATGAAACGACAAGATGAAATCGAAATCAACCAATTTCAATTGGGAATATTACTCGATAAAGGACAAAAAATTTTTTACGACACAATAATTTCTGCTAACGTATTTTGTAGCCACTGCAGGAGTATTGCTGAAAAAGGAGTTTTGGTGGAAGAGATTTATCTGACTCATTTTAACGACATTCTGGTAAAGGGGAGCTGCAAAGTATGCAATGGAAGCGTAGCTCGCATTATTGAGTTTGGAAAAGATGAGACCTTTTTTAAGAAGGCTAATGAATTAAGAAAGTCAATGAAGAAGAGAGTATAATAACTGAAACAATTGGGCCATATTACCTATTAATGTACTGTAAATAAACTTTCATATATTCACAGATAAATACTCGACTGCCAAAACGTCATGATTAGTCCTTTGGCAAAGATTTTGACCTTACCATGATGTGAATCAGCGTTGAACAGGCTTTGGGTAAAGCAGCCCGGTTGAAAGGGCTGCCCACTTTTAGCTGTTGCTTCAAGTGGCTTATCCGGTGAGATATGTTCCAGATTAAACAATATTAAAAAGAAAGGATAATGGATATATGAATTTCAATAATTTTACAATAAAGGCGCAGGAAGCGGTGCAAAAAGCGATAAATCTGGCACAGGGTAACAATCAGCAGATGATTGAACCGGCACATCTTCTCAAAGGGGTTATGCTGGTTGGTGAGAATGTGACTGGCTTTCTGTTTCAGAAGCTTGGGGTGAATGGCCGGAACCTGGAAAAGGTTGTAGACAGTGAAATTGAATCATACCCCCGGGTGTCGGGTGGCGAACCTATGCTGAGCAGGGAGGCAAATGCTGTTTTTCAGAAAGCGGCTGATTACGCAAGCAAGATGGGAGACCAGTTTGTTTCTCTTGAACATTTGCTGCTTGCAATCCTGAGCGAGAAGAACAGCGCTTCGCAGATGATGAAAGATGCAGGTATTTCACTCAGCCAGCTGCAGTCGGCTATCCGGGACCTTCGGCAGGGTGAGAAGGTAACAAGCCAATCGGCTGAAGATACATACCAGTCACTGGGTAAATATGCGGTGAACCTGGCGGAGCAAGCGCGAAACGGTAAGCTAGATCCAGTTATCGGTCGTGATGAGGAGATTAGAAGAGTGCTGCAGATCCTGAGCAGGCGTACCAAAAACAACCCCATTCTTATTGGTGAGCCGGGGACGGGTAAGACGGCTATTGCCGAAGGACTCGCATACCGAATTATCCGAGGCGATGTGCCGGAGAATCTTAAAAGCAAGCAGATCTATTCTCTCGATATGGGGGCACTTATTGCAGGCGCAAAATACAAGGGAGAGTTTGAGGAGCGTCTGAAGTCTGTTATAAATGAGGTGACAAAATCGAACGGAGAGATTATTCTCTTTATTGACGAGATCCACACGCTGGTAGGTGCAGGAAAAAGTGAAGGTGCAATGGATGCCGCCAATATTCTGAAACCAGCGCTGGCACGTGGGGATCTGCGGGCTATTGGTGCTACCACACTCGATGAGTATCAGAAATATTTTGAAAAAGACAAAGCTCTTGAACGTCGTTTCCAAACGGTTATGGTGGATGAGCCGGGTGAATCTGACAGTATCTCCATTCTTCGCGGACTGAAAGAGCGGTATGAGAACCACCACAAGGTGCGAATTAAAGATGAGGCTATCATCGCTGCTGTACAGCTTTCAAGCCGCTATATCACCGATCGTTTTTTGCCCGACAAGGCTATTGACCTTATGGATGAGGCTGCTGCCAAGCTACGTATGGAGGTGGATTCCGTTCCGGAAGAGCTGGATGAGATTATGCGCAGGATAAAGCAGCTTGAGATTGAGCGTGAAGCTATTAGGCGTGAGGATGACAAACAAAAAGAAGATCTTCTGACCAGAGAGATTGGGAATCTGAAAGACGAGGAGTCTGAACAGAAAGCCAAATGGAAGGCTGAGAAAGAGCTTATCAATAAGATCCAGCAGGCAAAAATTGATATAGAAGATGCAAAGTTCGAGGCCGATCGTGCCGAACGTGAGGGCGACTACGGGAAGGTAGCCGAATTGCGATATGGAAGAATTAAGGAAAAAGAAAACGAAATAAAAGATCTGCAGAATCAGCTTCATGAGCGCCAGGGCGGAAGAGCTATGATAAAGGAAGAGGTTGATGCTGAAGATATTGCCGATGTAGTGTCGCGTTGGACCGGAATTCCTGTTAGCAAGATGCTGCAGAGTGAACGTGAGAAATTGCTTCAGCTGGAAGATGAGCTTCATAAACGTGTTGTTGGCCAGGAAGAGGCCATAACTGCCGTCGCTGATGCCGTACGCCGCAGTCGCGCCGGTTTGAGCGATCCTAAGCGTCCTGTAGGCTCGTTTATTTTCCTTGGGACAACGGGTGTGGGCAAGACAGAGCTGGCAAAGGCATTGGCCGAGTATCTTTTCGATGATGAGAATATGATGACGCGTATTGATATGAGCGAATATCAGGAGAAATTCAGTGCTACGCGATTGATCGGGGCCCCTCCGGGATATGTGGGTTATGATGAAGGGGGACAGCTTACCGAGGCTATTCGTCGCAAACCCTATTCTGTGGTGCTGTTTGATGAGATAGAAAAAGCGCACCCTGATGTGTTTAACATTCTGCTTCAGGTGCTGGATGATGGTCGCCTCACTGACAACAAGGGCAGGGTAGTGAACTTCAAGAACACCATTATCATCATGACCTCAAACATGGGATCTGAACTTATTCGTGAGAACTTTGAAAAAATAAACAGAGAAAACCGAGAGGAGATCATTGAAAACACGAAAAATATTGTGATGGATATGCTGAAGAGAACTATCCGTCCCGAGTTTTTGAATCGCGTAGATGATATTATCATGTTTGCTCCGTTGAAGGAGAATGAGATTGAACAGATTGTACGTTTGCAGCTTGGTATTGTAGGAAGGATGCTGAAGGAGAATGGTATCGAACTCAAATATACCGATGAAGCAGTTCGCAGTATCACTTTTGCCGGTTACGATCCAGAGTTCGGTGCACGCCCTGTGAAGAGGGTTATACAGCGACGGGTATTAAACCAGCTATCGAAAGATCTTCTGGCAGGTAAGGTGGATAAATCAAAGCCTATCATCATTGATGCGATTGACGACATGCTTTATTTCAAAAATTAATAGGGGAAGGCAAGCAATCAATTAACTCACGAGAGTGAGCTTTGCAGAAGTGTCGCGATTATTTACCTGATTGTCAGGAGTCTGAAAAATAATTGCATAAGTTTTTTTCAGCATATAGCCATCTTAATTAAAATAGCTTTCTATGCTCCTCAGTGATTTACTTAGGAAGAATACCACAACCTGGTCGTAAGGTTCTATTAGTGTATCTCCATCTACAAGCATAGGCTCGCCGTTTCTGATAAGCGCTCCAAAAGTGATGTCGGAGGGCAGGTTAAGGTTTTTAATAAGTTTTTTTGTCACCTTCGAGTTAGGTTTGGCAATTACCTCCCCTACGTTTGCATCGGCGATGGTGAGGCTTTTTATATTCGAGGCATCGGCTTTCAACAGCAGTTCATAGATCTTACTGGCTGCAATAAGTTTTTTGTTGATAACTGTTCCAATGTCGAACCGTTCCGCCATCGATATATAATCGATGTTTTCAACCTCTGCAACAGTTTTCTTTACACCATACTGTTTTGCCATCATACAGCTCAGGATATTTGCTTCCGAGTTCCCGGTGAGAGCGAGGAATGCATCTGTTTCGGTGATACCTTCGCGTATAAGGAACTCAGTGTTGCGCCCATCTTCTACAAAAACTGTGACATTTGGAGGAGCTGTTTCGACCAGCATCTCAGCACGTTCTCTGTCCTGTTCTATTATTTTTATATTGATATTCTGGGGGAGTTGCTGTACTGTACGCATTGTTATACGGCTTCCTCCCATGAAAATGATCCTTTTTGTTTCGAAAGATTTTTTCCCCAGCAACTCGGGAAGTGAATCCAGGTGTTTTCTTAAAGTGGTGAAATAGAGAATGTCGTTAGGAAGTATCTGGTCGCTTCCTTTGGGTATAATGGTGTGAGAGTCACGTTTAATGGCTACCAGGTGGAACAGTTTCACGCTTTGCATAAGCTCATGCAGATATTTGTTCACTATGGGAGCATTCTCTCTTACTTTTGCAGCAGAAAGTATCACTGTTCCGTTGCATAGCTCCCACCAAAAACGTGTCCAGGGTGTTTTAAGCGCCATTGCGATCTCCTTTGCGGCCATCAGTTCAGGGTAGATCATTGAATTGATTCCCAGTTTTTCGAAGAATCCGGTATTTTTAGGCAGCAGGTACTCGTAATTATCTATGCGGGCAAGTGTTTTTTTTGCTCCCAGGTTGGATGCCAGCATACATGAAGTGATATTCCTTGACTCCTCAGTGGTTACGCCAATATAAAGATCGGAATTGGTAATACCTGCGTCAGTGAGATCTTTAAGTGAAGTGCAGTTGCCGATATATGTCAATATATCTGTATTGTCGTTTATCATAGATAGACGGTCTTTGTCGTCGTCCATCAGTGTTATATTGTGATTCTCCTGTCCCAGAAGTTTCGCGAGGTGAGTTCCCACGGCGCCTGCACCGGCAATTAAGATTTTCATTTACTATGTTACAATTATTTTATTTGACTATGAAACGATTGTGTATTATGTTGGTGGAGGCTATGGGTTCTATTGTAGGCAGTATATCGCTGCTTCGGTTATTTAGTTTATCATTTATCTTAATAATATTTTCCAGGATGCTGTTCTCGTCAATTTTGGTTAGTTGCTGAAGCTCTTTAACCGACCCGTGTGTCACAAATTCATCGCCGATGCCTATGCGGTGTAAATGAATGTTACTGTAGTCGTTTTCTGCCAGAAACTCAAGTACAGCACTTCCCAAACCACCTTTAATAACTCCGTTTTCAACAGTTATAATATATTTGTATTTTTTCGCAACCTCTTCAAGTAACTCTTCATCTACAGGTTTCAAGAAAACCATGTCGTAATGTGCCACACTTATACCTAACTTCTCTGCCTCGGCAATTGCTTTAGACGCGTTGTTGCCTATAGCTCCTATGGAGAGAAGGGCAATCTCTTTTCCTTGTTTAAGTTTTCGTCCTTTTCCTATAGTGAGTATCTGAGGTTCGTTCTGCCAGTTGGTGATCTCACCTTGTCCCCGTGGATAGCGAATCACAAATGGCCCGTCGTTACCATATACAGCTGTGTACATCAGGTTTCGTAGCTCATGCTCATTAAAAGGTGCTGAGATTACCAGATTGGGTATCGGCCGCAAGTATGCCAGATCGAATACACCGTGGTGAGTGGGGCCGTCGGCACCTACCAGCCCGGCTCTGTCGAGACACATAACCACTTTCAGCTTCTGAAGGGCAACGTCGTGAATAACCTGATCATAAGCACGCTGCATGAATGATGAGTAGATGTTGCAGAAAGGAATAAGCCCCTCTTTGGCCATACCTGCAGAGAAGGTTACCGCATGCGCCTCGGCAATACCTACATCGAAAACCCGGTTGGGAAATCTATCCATCATATAGGTCATGGAACAGCCGGTAGGCATTGCCGGTGTAACACCCACAATCTTGCAGTTTTTCTCTGCCATCTCAACGAGTGTATGTCCGAAAACATCCTGATATAGTTGTGGCTGATCCTTATTATCCTTTAGAATACGTTCACCAGTCTCTTTATTGAAAAGTCCCGGAGCATGCCATACCGTGGCCGATTTCTCTGCAGGCTTGAATCCTTTTCCTTTAACCGTTTTAATGTGCAGCAGCTTAGGACCCTGCATATCTTTGATGTTTCTTAGAATGCGGATAAGTCCCGGCAGATCGTGACCGTCAACCGGACCGAAATAGCGTATGTTGAATCCCTCAAAAATATTTTGTTCTTTAGTGAGAAGCGATTTTACGCTGTTGTTGAATCGCAATACCAGATTTTTTTCTTTCTCGGAGATTAGCTTCCGTTTTTTGAAACCCTGGTAAAGGTTGTTACGGAACCTGTTATATTTGGCCGATGTAGTCAGTTTCACCAGGTAGTCCTGAATCCCTCCAACATTATTGTCGATAGACATATCGTTGTCGTTAAGGATAATAAGCAGGTTGTTGGGTTGTGAACAGGCATTGTTGATTCCCTCGTATGCCAGGCCGCCCGTCATTGCACCATCGCCAATGATTGCAACTATGTGACGGTTTTCATTGTTGAGGTTAGCTGCAACTGCCATTCCCAGCGCTGCCGAAATGGAGGTTGATGCGTGTCCGGCAATGAAAGTATCGTATTCACTTTCATTGGGATTAGTGAATCCGGAAAGTCCTCCCAGTTTGCGGTTGGTTGAAAAGAGTCCGCGCCGCCCGGTAAGTATTTTGTGGCTGTATGCCTGATGCCCTACATCCCATACGAGCCTGTCGTAAGGTGTATTGTATAGATAATGGAGTGCCACTGTCAACTCCACCGTACCCAGGCTCGATCCGAAATGCCCGGGGTTGTGCGACAGTTGTTCAATGATGAATTCTCTCAGATCATCACAAACAGTTTTCAGTTCGTCAACACTGAGTTTTTTCAGATCACCGGGACTATTTATTTTTTGTAAGTATTTCATATTTCATACACCCATCCTAATAATAACGATGAAGGTGTAAAATAGTTTATTTTTCTTTTTTAGCTCTAATTGGCCATGTCAGAAAAGAACTTGATACGAACGAGGCGAATCTCCGTTTCCGTATATTCTGAAAGCTCTTCCTGTGCACTGTCGAGATCATCTGTTTCCGCCTCCTTAAAATAGGCATACACATCCTGCATCACATCCGGGTCCATAACCTCTTCGAGAAAATAATCGATATTGATTTTGGTACCTGAATAAACAATTGCTTCCACTTCGGAAAGCATTTCATTGAAATCTATACCTTTTGATTCTGCAAGGTCGTCAAGTGCTACTTTGCGGTCAATGGCCTGTACTATAGATACTTTTAGCTTCGACTTGTTGGCTACTGTCTTCACTCGGAGGTCTTCGGGACGAGTGATATCATTCTCCTCAACATGTTTTTTTATCAGCTCCACAAATTCTTTACCGTATCGTTTTGCTTTCCCTGCTCCCACGCCCGGTATATTTTGCAGTTCTTCCAGCGTGATGGGGTAGGAGGTTGCCATTGCTTCTAACGATGAGGGCTGAAAAATCACATAGGGGGGCACGTTCAGTTTTTTCGACAGCTTCTTTCTCAGATCTTTCATCATAGAGAAAAGTACAGGATCGGCCGCACCGCCACTGGCCCCGGACGAGGCTAAAGCATCTGAATCTTCACTTTCAAGATCAGACATATCATCCTCATCTTCATCGTCTTTAGTTATCTTAAAAGACACGGGGTTTTTTAAAAACTCTTTTCCTTTTTTGGTGATTTTTAGAATACCGTAGTTTTCGATGTCCTTTCTCAGGTAGTTGTCCAGCAATGCCTGACGGATAAGCACCTCCCAGGTACTATCTTCTTCGTCTGCACCTGTCCCGAACTCTTCCAGTTCGTTGTGCCCGTAGGTTTCAATATCGGACGACTCTTTTCCTATGAGGAAATCGACAACATAATCGGCTTTTTGTTTTTCTTTAAGAGCAATAATCGCTTCTAATACAGTAATAAGTAACTCTTTTGCTTCCACTTTCTTCTTTGGATTTAGACAATTATCACAATTTTTACAATTAGTTTCATTATAATTTTCGCCAAAGTAGTGCAATAACACTCTTCTCCGGCATACTGATGACTCTGCGTAGGCGGCTGTTTCCAGCAGCAGCTGTTTACCTATCTCCTGTTCGGAAACTGGTTTTCCCTGCATAAAACGTTCCAGTTTAAGCAAGTCTTTATGGGAGTAGAAGGCAATACACTTCCCCTCGCCCCCATCGCGGCCGGCACGGCCGGTTTCCTGGTAATAACCCTCCAGGCTTTTTGGTATGTCGTAATGTATCACGTAACGTACGTCAGGCTTATCTATGCCCATGCCAAATGCTATGGTAGCCACTATCACATCTGCCTGCTCCATAAGGAAGGCATCCTGATTATAACTGCGTGTGGCAGCATCCATCCCTGCGTGGTAAGGTAATGCCCTTATATCGTTTGCTTGCAGGATTTCGGCGAAATCGTCCACCTTTTTTCTGCTAAGGCAATATACAATGCCCGATTTTCTCCCCTGCGAGAGAATATATTTGATGATCTCCTTGTCTATCTGTTCTGTTTTATTACGGACTTCGTAATAGAGATTGGGACGGTTGAAAGACGATTTAAAGACCACTGCATTATGCATGCCAAGGTTTTTTTGAATGTCGTGCTGAACCTTGGGTGTTGCCGTTGCTGTAAGGGCTACGATTGGTTTCGGGCATATTTCACTGATGATTGGCCTGATACGGCGGTATTCAGGACGGAAATCGTGTCCCCACTCCGATATGCAGTGTGCTTCATCTACCGCGTAAAACGAAATTTGAATATTTCGCAGGAACTCAACGTTTTCTATTTTTGTGAGCGACTCGGGAGCCACATACAGCATTTTTGTTAAACCTGAAAGAATATCCTTTTTTACCTCTTCAATCTCCTGCCTGTTAAGTGATGAGTTTAAAAAGTGTGCAACGCCATCCTCCTCGCTGTAATTTCTCATGGCATCAACCTGATTCTTCATAAGTGCGATAAGCGGTGATATAATAATTGCCGTGCCCTCCATAAGCAGAGCCGGTAGCTGGTAGCATAGCGATTTTCCTCCGCCAGTGGGCATTAATACAAAAGTATCCTTTCCGGATAAGACACTTTTTATGATAGCTTCCTGATTGCCTTTGAATGTATCAAACCCAAAATATTCCTTTAAACCCTTGTAAAGTATCTCTTTTTTATCCATTGCACGTATCACACTGATGTAAAAAAATTGTCATCAAAAGTTATGTACAAAATTAAAAAAGTATTTCATATTTCCAACAATAAAAACAAAATTGAGAAAAAAATAACACTTTAACTTTACTTTTTTTTTGGTGTTTATATTCTTTTTATTGCAGGCATCTTACAAAACCCAATTATAATCAGTTTCTTTGAAATTGTTGTAAAATGTTCGTTTCACAATTAAAAAAACGCAAGCCGGACATGCGTTTTTTATATTTCACACGGCGAATTTTCATCTACCGGCGGATTGATTATCCGAAAATTATCGGGAATATTTCAGGCAACTCTCAATTGGTGTAAATCTGAATTTTCCAGTTGATCGGAAGCGTATTTACGCGTTACGTGAAGTTTCTTCTTATCATCAGTAGGCAGAGTGAACATTGCATCAATCATTATTGCTTCAACGATAGAACGCAATCCGCGTGCCCCAAGCTTGAACTCAATAGCTTTGTCCACAATATATTCAAATGCATCCCGGTCGAAAGTGAGAGCTACTCCATCCATCTCGAACAACTTCTGATATTGTTTGATGATGGAGTTTTTCGGTTCCACAAGTATGCGTAGCAGCGCGTCTCTATCCAGTGGCTCCAGGTAGGTGAGAATAGGAAGGCGCCCGATGATTTCGGGGATGAGCCCAAATGATTTCAGGTCGAGCGGAGTAATATATTTCATCAGATTGTTCCTGTCGATAGTTGCCTTTTGATTGCTGGCGGCATATCCTACCACACGTGTATTGAGCCGCTGGGCTATTTTCTTTTCTATTCCGTCAAAAGCGCCACCGCAAATAAAGAGTATGTTTTTGGTGTTTACCGCAATCATTCGCTGTTCAGGATGTTTCCGGCCTCCCTGCGGGGGGACATTAACTACCGAACCTTCCAGCAGCTTAAGTAATCCCTGCTGAACACCTTCGCCGCTGACATCTCTGGTAATGGAAGGATTGTCGCTCTTCCGTGCTATCTTATCTATTTCATCTATAAAGACGATACCTCTCTCAGCGGCATTTACATCGTAATCGGCTACCTGCAGCAGACGGGTGAGAATACTTTCAATATCTTCTCCCACGTAACCTGCTTCGGTAAGGACAGTTGCATCAACAATGGTAAAAGGGACCTGCAGCATTTTAGCTATGGTTCTTGCCAGCAACGTTTTCCCTGTACCGGTTGCGCCAACCATAATTATGTTGGACTTTTCTATCTCAACATCATCTTTCACGTTTTTCTGTAAAATTCGTTTGTAGTGGTTGTAAACCGAAACCGATAGAAAACGTTTTGCGTTGTCCTGTTTGATGATATATTGATCAAGAAACTCTTTGATCTGAGCAGGTTTGGGGAGTGAGGACAGTGAAATACCTGAATCGGTCTTGCCGGTACTCTTGAACGAGTCGTTAACAATCTCGTGTGCCTGCTCAGTACACATGTCGCAAATAAAACCAGTCATCCCCGAAATAAGAAGGTTTACCTCCTGTTCGCTTCTGCCGCAAAAACTGCAATGATTGCTGCTGTTAGCTTTTTTTGCCATTCTTGATTACTTTTTAATAAGAACATCGTCCACCATGCCATACTCTTTGGCTTCGGTTGCGGTCATCCAGAAATCACGGTCGGAGTCTTTTGATACATCATCGATAGGCTTACCGGAGTGATTGGAAATAATGGTGTACAGTTCCTGTTTGATTTTAGCTATTTCACGGGCAGTGATCTCTATATCGGATGCCTGTCCCTGAACACCTCCCATAGGCTGATGTATCATTACCCGGGAGTGAGTGAGAGCGAAACGTTTTTTTTCAGAGCCTGATACCAGAAGAACGGCAGCCATAGATGCGGCAATGCCGGTGCAAATGGTTGATACGTTACTTGTTATAAACTGCATTGTGTCATAAATGCCTAATCCTGCGTATACCGATCCACCGGGAGAGTTGATGTATATTGAGATATCCTTGCCCGGGTCGGAGGAGTCGAGATAAAGAAGTTGTGCCTGAATCACGTTGGCTGTATAATCGTCGATGCTGGTCCCTAGAAAGATGATGCGGTCCATCATCAGGCGGGAAAAAACATCCATCTGTGCAACATTGAGCTGGCGTTCCTCAATGATTGTTGGTGAGATATAGCCTCCCCCTCCCTGACTTGTTATATTCATATAACTGTCAAGCCTTGATCCGCTCATACCCAAATGTTTTACCGCGTATTTTCTAAAATCGTTGTTCATAAATCTTTTTTTTGGAATGTTCAACTTAAGTTGTCAGATGAACAGTTGCAAAAACAGTACCGGAATATCATGGAAAACAGTTTTATGTTTTCCATTCACCTAACAAAATTATAAAGAATAATTGAAATGCAAAATAAAACAGTGAAAAACAATCAATTCTCTTCCTGCAAACGAGTGCGTTCATTCATCAAATCATTGAACTCTTTGGAAGAGATCTCTTTTTCAATGACAGTTACATTCTCTTTTAACCAGTCAATAATCTTGTCTTCTGTAGCTTTGTCGTAAAGATTTTGAACAGTCTCCTCTTTCTCCAACATGCTTTTTGTGTAGTTCTGCAGCACATCTGCTGGCAGATTGGTCATTCCGTATTGTGCAAATTGGGCTTTTGCCACCTCTGCTGCCAACGCTTCAATATCAGCGAATTCGACGCTGATATTATTTTCTTCCGCAATTTTCTGTTTTGCAATGTGGAACTTAAGATCTTCCAGAATTTTCGGATAATCATCTTCCACCTGCTCTGATGTTCTGTTTTCACCTGTTTCAAGCAACCACCGTTTCAGAAACTCATCGGGAAACTTAACCTCTTTCATCTTTTCTACGATGATATCTCTTGCTTCATGGATGAATAGATGGTCGGCATTGGGCTTAAATTGTTTTTCAAGCTCTGACTTTATCCTTGTCCTGAACTCCTCTTCTGTAGTAACCACGCCTTCGCCAAGTACACGGTCGAAAAGCTCCTGGTTCATTTCTGCCTCCTGATAACGGGTCACCTCTTTAATCTCTAAGGAAAAATCGGAATCAATATCTTTTACCTTATCTTTGGTTGTCTGTAACAGTGATGCTATCTCTGCTTCATTATTATCATATGCTTTCTTTGGGTTGAATACCACTTTGTCGCCCGCTTTGGAACCTGTGAAGCTGCTTTTTATCTCTTCATCCTTAATATATGAAGGCATAAGAATAGCGTTTTCTATCACCTGCAGGTTGTCTTTATCTTCACTGTCGCTCAATTCGGTGAGGGTCCCCTTTATCAGGTCTGTGTCTTTTGCTTCATCTTCAACAGAGAGATAAGTGCCGTAATTCTTCTTATAGGCATCCATCTGCTCATCCAGGAGATTTTCTTCCAAAAGGACCTTGTGGCAGGTCAGTTCAACACTTTTATCCAGGGGAAGGTCGAATTCGGGAGTAAGGGCAACATCGAAATAGAATTTCAGTATTTCGTCATTCTCCAGATCAACTAATTTCTCATCACTATTATCGGGAAGAGGTTCACCCAGAATTTTCAGTTTGTTGTCGCGAATGAAGTTGCCAACTTCATCTGTCACAATTTTATTGATCTCATCTGCCTTTACAGCTTTGCCATATAGCTTCTGTATTAGGCTTTTAGGTACTTTGCCCTGGCGGAATCCCGGAATATTGGCTCTTTGACGGAATTGATTAAGTGACTTATCTACATTTTCCTGATAATCTGCTTTTTCCAGCTCAATGACAATAGTTCCGTTTACTTCGTCTGTTTTATTCAGTGTTGACTTCATTATACTGAGTGATTAGTTTTTGTTGAAAGTCGGTAAAATTCAACCGATTGAAATGATTTTTTAAATAAAACTGCAAAATTAGTGTTATTCTTCCAATTTGCAAAAAATATTTTACATCCGTGTTTTACTACAAGAGGAGTTGCCTGAATTATTATTTAGTTATCTTTGCATTCCAAAACAGAAAAGATGCGACAAATTCTTACTTCGGTTACTGCTGGTACAAAAATTGTATATCTTTTTTTACTCATGTTTATCGGTCTGCTTCTGGCCGGGAGCATATTGATTGCTTTCTCGGCTGTTACAGGCGTTGAAGAGGGCGGGGTAACAATCATATATCTGAGTTCGGGATTACAGGCTTTTTTTGCATTCGTTATGCCTGCATATCTTGTAACCGGATGGAGTTTTCCCGGGGCAGCGCAATACCTGAAGATGGTGGACAAAGAGCATGCAGGGAGGAAAATTATTTTAGCAATAATGGTTTTTCTCCTTTCTTATATACCGGTTTTTCTCCTTACACAATGGAATAAAGGCATTGAACTCCCAGAATCGATGCAGATTGCTGAACAGTGGATGCGTTCTATGGAGGATGCTGCACAGGAAACAACCGATTTGCTGTTATCCGGTGAAGGTATCGGGCGCCTTTTCATGAACCTGTTTATGATAGCCGGACTTGCAGCTGTTGCGGAAGAGATGTTTTTTCGCGGCGCATTACAACAGCTTATACAGGAGAAATTCAGAAATGGGCATATGGCTGTGTGGATTGGCGCATTGATATTCAGTGTAGTGCATTTTCAATTTTATGGCTTTTTTCCAAGATTGTTGTTGGGAGCCCTGTTAGGCTACCTTTTTCTCTACACACAGAATCTGTGGATACCTGTACTTATGCACTTTGTGAATAACGCTACAGTTATTGTGCTGGCCTATTTCTGTAGAGACAGTGAATGGTTGTACAATATTGAAAACAGTGAGATCACTGCACCCTTTGCAATTATGGCACTAATTTGCTTGCTGCTGACAATTCTACTGTTCTGGTTATACAAAAAAAATTTAAGAACCTCAGTACAAACTGAAGTTGATTCTTGCTGACTAATTCAATTTTCTAACGTGTTGCGGTAACAGCTAAACAGCTATCCTAAGTCTTATATTTAGCTGTAAATGATAACAACTAACACAAGCGAAAGTTAAGTAACAAACAATAATGATACAAATTCAGAATACATTAATATCGGACGATATTTTCGAAGAACAATTTATCTGTAACCTCTGTAAATGCAAAGGGCAATGTTGCGTTGAGGGTGAGTCGGGAGCGCCACTTACTAGAGAGGAGTTTGAACAAATAAAAGAAATTCTGCCGGATATCCGGGATGAGCTCTCCGCCAAAGCGATTGAATTGATCAATGATCAGGGAATAGCATATATAGATAATGATGGAGAACTGGTTACCTCAATAATAGAAGGCAAGGAGTGTGTTTTTACCTATTTCGATGAGAATGGCGTATGCAAGTGCGCAATTGACAAAGCATACAGAGAGGGGAGGATTTCAGTTCAAAAACCAATATCTTGCCATTTATACCCTATCCGGCTTAATGAGTATAATAATTTTACAGCTGTCAATTACCAGCGGTGGTATCTCTGCAAGCCTGCACTTAATCTTGGACAAAAAGAGGGGATACCTCTTTACCGGTTTTTAAAAGAACCGTTGATAAGGAGATTTGGTGAGGATTGGTATAACGAGCTGTGTAAGGCTGCAGAACTGTTTAAAGAAAACTGTTAAAAGCAGTCAATTTCTCCTGTTTTGGATTACTTAAGCCAGCCGAAAGCACTATTTCGCTTTTTTTTACCCATTTACTTTCGGAATATTAAATCTTTGTTTTATTTTTGCACATAAATAAATGAAATGTGCAAAGTAAAGTGTCTGCAGCAATATCTAAAACGAAGAATAATCTTATAGACGTAGCCCGGCAACTTTTCGCGAAAAAGGGTGTCGAGAATACGACTATGAACGATATTGCAGAGGCTTCTCAAAGAGGAAGGAGAACATTGTACACCTATTTCAGCAGCAAGAACGATATTTACAAGGCAGTTATAGAGTCTGAGCTAAAAGTACTGTACAATAAGCTTGAAGAGGTGGTTGAGCGTGATATGCCCAACGATGAAAAACTTCTTTTGTTGGCTTTTACGCGGCTAAATGCAATAAAAGAGGTAGTTACACGAAACGGTACACTCCGGGCCGATTTTTTCAGAGATATATGGCAGGTGGAGAATGTGCGCAAGGAGTTCGACAAGAAAGAGATTCATTATCTTGAGACTATCTTGCAGGATGGGTGTGACAGCGCTATCTTTCAGATTAAAGATGTAAGGCAGACAGCCGAAATTCTGCACTATGCATTTAAAGGTCTTGAGGTGCCTGTTATCCGTGGTGTAATGAAACTAGAATATAACAAAAAAGAGGATAGGGATATTATCTCGAACCTCGTTTTAAATGGGTTATATACCAAATAGATATTTTAATAATAATCAATCAAATGAAGTTACTAGAAGGAAAAACAGCGGTAATAACCGGCGCCGCACGTGGTATTGGTAAAGCCATAGCTTTGAAGTTTGCGTCGGAAGGATCAAACATCGCGTTCACAGATTTAACTATAGATGAGGTGGGGGCAGCCACTGAGCGTGAAATTGCCTCGCTTGGTGTTAAGTGCAAGGGATATGCATCCAATGCTGCTAATTTTGAGGAGACTCACAAAATAGTTGATGAGATAATAAAGGATTTCGGCCGTATCGACATACTTATCAATAATGCAGGTATTACTAAAGATGGATTGATGATGAGGATGAGCGAACAGCAATGGGATGCGGTAATTAATGTGAACCTGAAGTCGGCATTCAACTTTATCCATGCTGTTACACCTGTGATGATGCGACAGAAATCGGGCAGCATTGTGAATATGAGTTCTGTGGTTGGTGTTTCAGGAAATGCGGGACAGGCTAACTACTCGGCTTCAAAAGCAGGCATGATAGGCCTGGCAAAATCTATAGCAAAAGAGCTTGGGTCACGTGGTATCCGTGCAAATGCCATTGCTCCGGGTTTTATCATAACTGATATGACAGGTCAATTGTCTGAAGAGGTAAGAAAAGAATGGGCAAAGCAAATTCCTCTTCGTCGCGGAGGTACGCCCGAAGATGTTGCGAATGTAGCTCTTTTTCTTGCTTCAGACCTCTCTTCGTATGTCAGTGGGCAGGTGATAAATGTTTGTGGGGGAATGAATGCATAATTATTACCACTTTTTGCCTTTATTACAGGGATACTGATTATATCAGGGATACAGAATAAATTTTGTGTCTCTGATATTTTGTTTCATCAGTGAATCCTCAATAAATAACAATACTCCTAATGTTATTGCTTTTGCAAACATAGGGATTTCTAAAAGCCTCTTTCATTGCAATCGTGACAAAACGGATGATGTTGACATCTAATGCATTAGAAATCATTTTTTTATTTCAAGGGTTTCAAAAGTAGGCTCACAAGTTTAATTATCACTATTTATTCCCGGCAAAAGGGAAGTCACATATCAGATGACAGTTCTTTACGAAGACAACCATATTATTATCGTTAACAAGGCACCAGGTGAAATTGTGCAGGGCGATAAAACGGGCGACAAACCATTGTCGGAGATGGTGAAAGAATTTTTGAAAGTTAAATATAACAAGCCCGGTAACGTGTTTTGTGGCGTTACGCACCGGCTCGACCGGCCCACAAGCGGGGTGTTGGTGTTTGCCAAGACAAGCAAGGCGCTCTCGCGACTGAACAGAATGTTTCGTGACGATGAAGTAAGCAAGATCTATTGGGCTATAGTAAAAAATCGCCCACCAAAAGAAGAGGGCACTTTGGTGCACTATCTGATGAAAAATGAAAAAACAAATAAGTCTACTGCTTTCGATAACGAGAAACCAAATACCAAAAAAGCTGTCTTACATTATAGACTTGTAGGTGCTTCAAAAAATTATTTTTTGCTGGAGATCGCTTTGGAGACCGGGAGACACCATCAGATCCGCTGCCAGCTGGCCGAAACGGGGTGTCCCATCAAGGGCGATCTTAAATATGGGGCTGAGCGCTCCAATCCCGATGGCAGCATCAGCCTGCATGCGCGTTCTATATCATTTATACATCCTGTTTCAAAAAAGAAGATATCGGTAACTGCACCTGTTCCGGAAGATGATCTGTGGAAAGCATTTGTATAAAACGTAATCGTCAGAAATGCGGTAACTTATTTGTATAAAAACTATTTTCTCAAGCAGGTTTAATAATTATTTATAGATCTATTGTGCCAATAAAGAACCAAAAAACAGGTCTGAAGAGCAATTTGAGCAATAATCTTTTCCTCGTTTTCGATAAAAATCTTACATTTGTGGACGAACTAAATTTTTAATTTTTCACGATGAAACCTACATTATTTGTATTGGCAGCAGGAATGGGCAGCCGCTATGGCGGACTGAAACAGTTAGACGGGGTAGGCCCGGCAGGTGAGACCATAATGGATTACTCTATTTATGATGCGGTAAACGCCGGCTTCGGAAAACTGGTTTTTGTTATTCGCAAATCGTTTGAAGATGACTTCAGGGAAAAGATTGTAAAAAAATATGAGAAGAAAATACCGGTTGAACTGGTATTCCAGGAGCTGGATAATCTTCCAGAAGGCTTTTCCCCCCATCCCGATAGAGTAAAACCGTGGGGTACCAACCACGCCGTAATGATGGGAAAAGAGGTGATTCACGAACCTTTTGCCGTGATCAACGCCGACGACTTCTATGGGCGTGAAAGCTTTCAGGTGTTGGCAGATTATCTAAAGACTCTTGAAAACAGTCATGACAAATATTGTATGGTTGGTTATAGAGTTGGCAACACATTGTCAGAAAGCGGTACTGTGGCGCGAGGAGTATGTGAGACCGATAAAAATGGAAATCTCACCGGAGTGGTTGAGCGCACACAGGTTATGCGTATTGATGGAAAAGTGAGCTACAAGAATGAAAGAGATCAGTGGATAGCTATTGACGACAATACGCCAGTATCTATGAATATGTGGGGTTTCACACCAGATTACTTCAAATATTCCGATGATTATTTCGTGCAGTTTCTTAATGAGAACGCGGAGAATATCAGAGCTGAGTTTTTTATCCCTTTACTGGTAAACCATCTGATTGTGAATGGTAATATTACAGTGAAAGTATTGGATACACCTTCAAAGTGGTTTGGTGTGACTTATGCCGATGATCGTCCCGAAGTAGTATCAAAGCTGAAAAGCCTTACCGCTAACAAGGCCTATCCCTCTCCGCTGTGGTAATTTTATGATTACTTTTCTTCACCTGATAGGCTGATTATGTGGGTACATATTGTCGTTATACTTCTTCTTATCCTTCTTAACGGTTTTTTCGCGTTGTCGGAGATTGCAATTGTTTCGGCAAAGAAAAACAAATTGGAAGCAGAACGCAAGAAAGGAAGTAAAGGTGCCGCGCGTGCACGAAAGTTGCAGGCCGACCCCGATAATTTTCTCTCATCAGTTCAGGTGGGAATTACTCTTATTGGTATTGTTAATGGTGCGTACGGGGGGCAGGCGTTTGCTGTCTATCTGGTACCTTTCTTTAAACAATTTAATGCTATAGGTGCTTTTGCGGACGCTGCTTCATTGATAGTAGTGGTATTCCTTATCACATATGTATCAATTGTTATAGGTGAGCTTGTACCAAAAACAGTTGCACTGAACAATTCCGAAAAAATGGCGATTGCTGTCTCGCCTACTATACACGTGGTGAGTCTTATCTTTTATCCTTTCGTGAAACTTCTCTCTGTATCAACAAGTTTTGTAAATAAACTTATAGGGTTAAAACCGAAAGATGAGGTGGTTTCGGAAATGGAACTGCGTGCAATGCTGAAGACAGCTTCGCATGAAGGTATTATTGATGTTGAAGAGAATATTATCCACGAACAGGTATTTTACTTCTCCGATAAAAAGGCAATTCACCTGATGACTCACCGAACGGATGTGGAGTGGGTGGATATAAGTAAAAGCCGTGAGGAGATAATTGAGGATCTGCTTCGGACAAAACATAGCATTATTCTTGCATGCAGAAAAAAGATTGATGATTTTACAGGAACTATATCTATAAGGGATTTTCTATTGCGTCTGAATAACAATGAACAGTTCACAATTGAAGAGCTTATTAAGGAGCCTGTTATCGTACCCAGTACCCTGCGGGCGCAAAAAGTGCTTGAGTACTTCAGGAAAAATCATATATTTATGGCTATGGTGGTAGATGAGTATGGCAGCCTCGACGGAATAATCACCATTCATGATATTTTTGAAAATCTTGTAGGTGCTATCCCGGAGGAGACAGAAGATGAATCTTATGAACCACTCATTTTTATGAGGGATGATAACTCTGCCCTGGTAAGCGGAGAGGCCCCTATAGAAATATTATCACAGCTTGATGAGGATTTTATCGTTGATTTTGATAAAATCGACTATTCAACAGTCGCCGGTTTTGTATTTGAATGTATTAACAAAATTCCCGGCGTAGGAGATAGATTTGAGTATGATAATCTTATGTTCGAGATAGTAGATATAGATGGCAACAAGATAGACAAAGTGCTGGTTACCAGGAGGTTCAAGGCAGAAAATGAAGTAATAATATAATTAATAACAAATAATGAGAGATGAGGGAGGTTGTTTTTTGCAGGTTTGATGCAGTTTATATTTAATAGTTTAAAATGTTAATTAATGAATTTATGTTGTTAAACACAAATTTTTATTAGGACGTTTCAAAAAACTGTGTTAATTTTACACCAATTATACAGAAAATCAATCTTCATCAATATCTTATTCTTAAACCCAGGAAATTACATGAACAATTTGTATAGCGAATCCGGTTTGCTTGTCAAAGCTTTTGACAAAACAGTGGATGGCAGGCAAACCGGGTTATACATTCTTAAAAACAAATTTGGAAGTGAAGTCACCGTAACTAATTACGGAGCTAAAATTGTATCGTTAATGGTTCCCGATAAAAACGGAATATTAACTGACGTAGTTTTGGGACACCCCACTATCGATGAGTACCTAACCTCGGAAGAGCCCTATTTTGGTGCTGTCTGCGGCAGAACAGCCAATAGGATTGCAGGAGGACGGTTTGAACTGGAAGGTAGGGAGTATCATCTTGCCATAAACAATGGACCAAACTCGCTGCATGGTGGCATCAAGGGATTTAACGCAGTTGTATGGGAGGTGAAAAAAGTGACAGACAACAGCATTCAACTGTTTTATCTGTCAGCCGACGGTGAAGAGGGTTTCCCCGGCAGCCTGTCTGTAACGGTAACATACACATTAACTGATGACAATGCTCTGGACATAAATTATAGGGCAACAACAGACAAAACTACCATTCTTAATCTTACCAATCACTCCTATTTTAATCTTTCAGGACAAGGCGATGAATATATTGGTGAACATATTCTTATGCTAAATGCCTCCAGCTACCTGCCTACAGACAATACAGCCATACCCTTGGGCGATGCAGAACCGGTGAAAGGAACTCCGTTCGATTTTACCCGGCCGCATGCTATTGGTGAACGTATAGATGATGATTTTGAGCAACTTAAAATTGGCCGTGGCTACGATCATAATTTTGTATTGAACAAAAAGTCAGTAAATGAATATTCTTTCGCAGGTTTATGTGAATCGCCCAAAACAGGGATCAAAATGGAGATTTATACTACAGAGCCCGGAGTTCAGGTATATACCGGTAACTGGATGAATGGTAGCTTTGTTGCAAAAAACGGTAAACGTTATCCATCGAGGTCTGCCGTATGCTTTGAGACACAGCACTATCCGGATAGTATTAATAAACCGCAATACCCTTCAGTGATTTTGAGTACCGCTGAGATATTTAATTCCAGAACTACCTACAGATTCTTTGTGTGAGATAAATATTTGAAATATAAAGTAAAATTATTCTATAATTGAAATTATTAAACAATAAAAAAGTATGAATACGACAACTCAGAAAAAGAATTACGCATTGCCTATCGCGGTAATGTTCATGTTGTTTTTTATGATCTCCTTCGTTACCGGTTTGCAGAATCCGATGGGAGTTATTGTGAAAAACCAGTTCGGCGCAAGCAATGCCATGTCTCAACTTGGAAATCTGGCAAACTTTATCGCCTATGCTTTTATGGGAATCCCGGCTGGATTAATCCTTGAAAGAAAAGGATATAAATTCACTGCCCTGATGGCTGTAGCTATTGGTTTTATTGGAGTGACAATTACCTTCCTTTCAGGAACTGTGGCTAGTTTTGGTGTATATCTGACAGGTGCTTTTATCTCAGGTTTCTCAATGTGTATGCTGAATACCGTGGTCAACCCTATGCTTAACACTTTAGGCGGTGGTGGAAATAAAGGAAACCAGTTGATTCAGTTCGGTGGTGCAATCAACTCCATTGGAGCAACTATCGTTCCCATACTTGTGGGTTACCTGATGGGTGATGTGGCACGGGCTGCTATTAGTGATGCCAATCCTGCATTGTTTCTTGCAATGGGTATTTTTGCCTTTGCTTTTATTGTTATTTTGGCAGTTAATATTCCCGAACCACGTTTGGAGATAACACGTAACCAGCCTAAAAAAGAAAAAGTAAAAGACAAGCACAGTGCATTGTCGTTCCGTCACTTCGTTCTGGGTATTATCGCAATATTCATATATGTGGGTGTTGAAGTGGGTATTCCCAACATTGCTAACCTTTATATGACAACAGGTGCTGAAGGTGGTGGCCTTGGCATAGCTGCAGGAGTTGCAGGCTCAATTGTTGGGTTATACTGGTTGCTGATGCTTGCCGGTCGTTTAATAGGTGCTTCGGTTGGTGCTAAAGTATCAAGCAAGTCCATGCTTAGCTTTACATCATCATTGGGTATCTTGTTAATATTGACAGCTATCTTTATTCCTGCAGCACTTTCGATTAATTTATTCGGTGCTGTTGTGCCTATTAAAGTTTTCTTCCTTGTTTTAGGCGGTTTGTGCACTTCCATCATGTGGGGAAGCATCTTTAACCTTGCTGTGGAAGGATTGGGTAAATATACTGAAATGGCATCCGGAATATTCATGGTAATGGTTTGCGGTGGTGGAATACTTCCATATCTGCAGGGATTAATTTCCGATAAAGCTGGCTTTCTAAGTAGTTACTGGCTTGTGATCGCAGGTATGGCATTTTTGTTATATTATGCACTTGCCGGATCAAAAAATGTTAACAAGAATATTCCTGTAAACCATGAGGAGTAAGACAAAAAGTACTCTTTACAGAACTTATTCTTACGTGATTCATATTTATTAATCAGACAATAATGACAAAAGAACAAATAGTTAAAATTTTTCATGAAAAATTCGGTGCTGAAGCACCTGAGGTATATACCTCCCCGGGGCGTGTAAACCTAATCGGGGAGCATACCGACTATAATGGTAGTTTCGTTTTTCCGGGAGCAATTGACAAAGGGATGATTGCTGCCATCAGGTTTAACGGGGCCGATAAGGTGAAAGCTTATGCAATTGATCTTGACGAAAGTTCCGAATTTGGGCTCAACGAGGAGGATCTCCCTAAAGAGGGGTGGGCGAAGTATATTTTTGGCGTATGCCGTGAGATAATTAAAAGAGGAGGTACAATTAAAGCCTTCGATACAGTATTTTCGGGCGATGTACCACTGGGCGCAGGTATGTCTTCTTCCGCTGCATTGGAAAGCACCTATGCTTTTGCGCTGAATGATATGCTTAAACTGGGTATCGACAAGTTCGAACTGGCCCGTGTGGGACAGAGTACCGAGCACAACTATGTAGGAGTAAAATGCGGTATCATGGATCAGTTTGCCTCTCTATTCGGAAAGGAAGGACATCTGATACGCCTCGATACAAAAACAATGGAATATGAATACTTCCCATTCGATCCCCAGGGTTATAAGCTGGTACTGCTTGATACGGTGGTAAAGCATGAGTTGGCATCATCAGCATATAATAAACGTCGCGAATCGTGTGAACACGCAGCAAGAACCATTGCTAAACGCCATCCTGAAGTGGAATTTTTGCGTGATGCAACAATGGAGATGCTCCTGGAGGTGAAGAATGAGATCTCAGAAGAGGACTTTATGCGTGCACAATATGTTATTGAGGAGACTCAACGCGTAAGAGATGTGAGCGATGCCCTTGAACGGGGCGACTATAAAACCGTGGGTGAGAAAATGTATGAGACTCATCATGGTATGAGCAAGTTGTACGAAGTGAGTTGCGATGAGCTCGATTTTTTGAACGATATTGCACGTGAACATGGGGTTACCGGTTCACGTGTTATGGGTGGAGGGTTTGGAGGTTGTACCATCAACCTTGTTAAAGATGAGTTACATGACAGTTTTGTAGCCGATGCCAAAGAAAAATTTAAGGCGCGCTTTGGCCATGAGCCGAAGGTGTACGACGTGGTAATAAGCGACGGTGCACGCAAACTTTAAGCTCTGTAAACACAAACCATGATAGAGAAGTAGGGATACGACAGTATCCCTCTTCTGTGTTTTTTTAACCGTTTTAACTACCTTATAATTACCTTATAATTACTATGTTACAGACATATTACAAAAATAATGATCAATTTTTGATCGCAGTGGATTGCATTATTTTTGGTTTTAGCAAAAAAGATCTTCACGTACTGCTTACCCGGCGGCCTGTTGAACCTTTAAAAAATAAATGGTCTCTTATGGGAGGTTTTATGGAAGCAGATGAAAGCCTGTATAAGGCAGCTGAAAAAGTGTTATACCGGTACACTAAACAGAAAAACATTTACATGGAGCAGGTAAAGGCTTACGGAGAGATAGACCGTGATACGGGGGGACGGGTTATTTCTGTAGCCTTTTATGCACTGGTGCCAACGGAAAATTTCAATACCTCACAGGCACGAAAGTTTGATGCCAAATGGACAAACATAAATAGACTACCGCAACTTATTTTCGACCACAACCTAATGGTAAACGATGCTCTAAAGCTTCTTCAGTATAAAGTTTCGACGCAACCTCTAATGTTTCGCTTCTTTAATAACAAGTTTACACTTCCTGCTTTGCAGGATCTTTATGAAGCTATTTATCAAATGCCTGTGGATAAACGTAACTTTAGGAAGAAACTCAGCTCGATGAACCTGTTGGATAAACTGGAGATAAAAGACAAGGAAAACTCTCGCAGAGGAGCCTTTTATTACAGATTCAACCAAAACAAATATGAGAGTTATCTTAAAACTGGAAAACGCTTCTCTTTGTAAGCGATATGCAATCTTAGTTATTTATTAGGTCTAAATATTGCAGACTGTTGCTGGTTCGTTTTAATTTTTCAGGTAGTAGTTTACCGTGGTTACTACCCTTATATTTTTAATGTATGGCGTGTTGGCATCCCTATCGGTAATGGAGAACTGCCCCTGTGAAGCATCGCGTATCTTACCGAGCTTGCTTCCGGAGTCGATGGCGAATTTTTCGGCGGCAAGCCGTGCGTTTTTGGTAGCCTCCTCTATCATTTGAGGTTTAATATCATTCAACCCAGTGAACTCGTAGATGGTGCTATAGCGGTAATCGCCACCCGTAATGGCAACACCCTGCTTCAGCAGTTCGGTTTGCTCTGAGATTAGTTTCCTTATTTTCTCCACATCTTTGGAAGTAACGGTGATTACCGATGTAGCATTGTACCGGTATTGAGGTGTTTGTGCGGAGTAACGTTCTGCCTCCATATCAATTATTTCAGGAGGAGCAACGCTTATCTCTTCGCTTGATATGTCGTTTGCCTGTAAAAACTCCACAATGGTTTTGTTCTTCGTTTGAATATTGTTGTAGAGCGTTAATAAATCATTACCTAAATCTTTGTACATCAAAGGCCAAACAACCTTATCTGCAGGGACCTCCATCTCGGCAAGTCCCTTTACCGTTACTACACGGTCTCTGTTTTTAAAATTACTGATACCGGTATTAATCATGACACCTATTAATGTCAGTCCCACCGCAATAATCAATGATTCTATCCTCCAGTTTTTCATTTTTATAAGTTTTTTTACGGAACTTGCACCTCACTATAACTGTTAAGTGAGAATGATTATGCCCGCACGTTTCATGTTTTTATTATATGTTTAACAACTAAACGGATAAATAGTTTTAAAAAACCTATTGTTTACTTCACTTGCTCCCTTTATTGACATTAGGCGAGTTTGTAAATCCGGAAACGGATAACGAGAACAGAAGAAGCGTAAAAGAAAAGAGCCGGGTAACAGTAAAATTATTTATTCAAAATATTTTCATACACTTTTATATAGCTCTGAGCCATGACCTCCTTGGTGAAATGCTTTTCCACAACCTCTCTACAAGATTGCCGGCTGATTTTATCCACCTTCCTGATCTTCTCAATGGCATCTTCTGAGTTCTCTGCAAGATAGCCGTTTTTCCCATCGGTTATCAGCTCAGGCATGCTCCCTTTGTTGAATGCTACTACAGGTGTTCCGCATGCCATAGCCTCCACAATGGATAGGCCAAATGGTTCATTAAAATTGATAGGATGCAAGAGCAGTCGCGCATTTCCCAGTAACCCGTCACGCCTGTCAGCGCCCACGCTGCCTATATATTCAATTTTGCCCTCTTTTAGAAAAGGCTTAACATAAGTGTCGAAATACAACTGATCCTGAATAATACCGGCGATAATCAGCCGCATATCAAGTGCCAGGGCAATCTCTACCGCCTCTTTAGTTCCCTTGTCGTGATGGACCCTCCCGTAATATAGCAGATAGTCGCCTGTCGGATTAGGATTGAAGGTAAAATTACCCGTATCAATGCCATGATAAACGGTGGCAATATAGTCCAGCAGGGGCGAACGGTCGGCATTGCTTATGGAAACATAGTGTGTTTTGCGGTTGTATTTTTTGTACACCGGCATAATGCGAGGCGATGAGAAACCGTGTATAGTGGTAATTAAGGGTGTATCTGTCAATCCCGAATAAGTTAACGGTAAAAAATCGAACTGGTTGTGAATAATATCAAATTCCCCTGCATGTTCAAAGCATTCCGATATGTGAAGACATTCCCACACCTTTGGATCTATGCTCTTATCCTCCTCGTACCCCCTTTGACATACTGATCTAAGCTTTGCTTCTGTTATTGAATTGGCAGTGGCAAAAAGAGTTACATCTATCCCTTTTTTTACCAACTCTTCTGTAAGCAAAGAAGTAACAAGTTCCCAGGGCCCGTAATGAACAGGGGGCGTTCGCCAGGCTATGGGTGAAAGCATTGCAATTTTCATTCTCGTTCCATCTCCTCAATTAATTCATCTACACTTATCGTAGCAAAGGTTGTTACCATATCGCCGATGGCATATGGCAGTATCAATGTACGGTTCACAACCATAGCTCCACAGGTGTAAATAACATTTGGAACATAGCCTGTGCTCTCTTTTTTGGCCGGTGTAAGCAGCGGTTCTTTCAGTCGCCCGATTACCTGCCTGGGATCATCTTTATCGAGAAGCACTGCACCCAATGAATATGTTCTCACCGGTCCCACTCCGTGTGTTATCACCAGCCAGCCTTCTTCAATTTCAATAGGAGAACCGCAGTTCCCTATCTGAATCAGCTCCCAGTCGTAAGTTGGTTTCAGTAAAGGCTCATAGTCATACCAGAAGTGTAGGTTTTCAGATTTCATAATATATAGAGATTCATTGTCCTGACGTCCAAGCATCATATAGTTTCCATCTATCTTACGGGGGAAAAGGGCCATCCCTTTGTTCTTCACAGCCCGGCCGCTAAGAGTGGATATTCTGAACTCCTTGAAGTCTTTTGTCTCAAGCATCTCCGGCATGATGGACTTTCCGTTATAAGCAGTAAAGGTGGCGTAGTAAACCACGCTGTTGTCTTCACGCACGAACCGCACAAAACGGGCATCCTCCAATCCGTTACTCTGAGAGGGCGATGCCGGATAAATTGCACGTTCGGTGATGTTATCAGTCGAAAAATTTAGTGTGAAATTCGACAGTGCCAACGATTTTATGCTGTTCATGGAGACCTCGAGCTCCTCCTTATTGCTCATTGTGTTTCCCCTTACGGTTATATTAATGGCTTTAGTTAAATCCTCAAAAGAAAACTGTTCTGACAATAAATCAAACAGAGGCATGTTTATACTTGTAAGGATGCCCAGGTCGTATGCTTTTTTTAAAAACAAATCTTTATGGTAATGATGTTCTGTACGATCAGGCTCGTAAATTACCGGAGAATTATCAGCAAGAGTGATGTTATAATCTGAATCAATCACTCCCTCCATGAAGGTGATTGATGAAATATGCCCTTCTCCAATAGCGCGTAAGCTGAGAATAAAACGTATTGCACCCTCTTTATCTTGCACAGGATGTGGCACAATGGAAGGGTTAAACAGCGCAGTAGATTCCAGGGCATACTGCTGAGTGAAAAAAGCACCGATATGCCGCTTCTTCTCATCAGTCATTTTCAGGTTGCTTGGAATACGGTGCTTTATGTGATCGAAATTTTTCAGAAAAATATCCTGTGTTGTATCCAAAGGCACTTCAATCCGTTCATAAATGCCGTCGAGTACACGTTTTTTCTCATCTAAGGGAGTAGAGAATATCCTAAAAAGTATATGTTCCACTTGTGATTCGCTACTTGGGATAAATGGCCTAACAAGCGTACGCCTGGAAGATGGCAAAATTTTTATAGGCAGCCGGTTTATATTTATCATATCTGTAAATTATTTTTGTTACGTAAATAAAATGAAATATCCATAAGTGATATCAGCCACGATAAGGTTGATTCAGCTCCCTGGTTAAGGTTCACTCCTTCGTGATGAAGTCCGTCGCGACACCCGCCGGTAGCAAAATCATACACAGGCATGTTAAGGTCGTTTTCACCGGTAAACCATTCAAATGCTTTAACTGCATATTCGCCATAGCTGCCGTTATTTGTGTACTCTTCTGCTTGAAGGCACGCATTAATCATGCCCTTTGCCTCCAGAGGTTGCTGATCAAACTGTGCTTTCCCTTCCGGGGTGAGCCAGCCATTATTGCCGATAGGTGAGAATGACCCACCTATAAACTGTTTATCAATAAGCCAGTCTAAAATTTTTAAGCCTCTCTTTGCTAAACCGGTATCATTTAAGTACATCCCAGCATAAATCATTGCCTGGGGGATTCTGCTGTTTCCATAAGTAACTCTTTTGTCAAACCAAAGCCATTCGTGATCGATGGTTGTATCGAAGAAAGAGTAAAGCTTTTTAGCTGTTTCTTTCAATTGATTTATCACTGTTGCCTCACCATACATTTTTGCGTGATTCACCAGCCCAAGGATAGCGTAAGCCATTGCCCGGGGATGCGTCATCTGCTTAACCGCCTTAATGCCTCTCTTAAACAAATGGTTGGAATGATGGTTGAAGTTGCTTACATTGGTGTGGGCTGCTGTGAACCCAAGTGCCCAAATGGCTCTTCCTGTGCTGTCCTCAGATCCTTCATCTTCGAGCCATTGTCTTTCGTAGTTCATAAAATTCCGGAATTTTCCGTTTTCGGGATTATATGCATAATCGATAAATGACAAATATATGCTGGCCAGCCTGTTCACCTCATCTGTATCTTGTACCTCGTTTTGCAGCATCACTGTCAACATCAATGCCCTTGCGTTATCATCGGTGCAATAGCCATGGTTTCTATCGGGTACGTTGAATTTTGCATGCTGTAAAATGCCTGTATCATCTGTAAGAACACGTAATTGCCCCAGATTAATTGGTGGAACAGCATATTTCACTTCACTTTCAGTGGTTTGTTCAATACCCGGTTTAATAATATCTTTTCCCGATATCATTCTTGCCGCCAGGTCATAGTACTGTTTGCCTATTTTAGGCCAGTAACATTCCTTGGCAAGAGCAAAGGCATTCATAGCAATTGTTTTGCTCTTCTTCTCATTATCCAGAAGTTCAATTATTTTTTCACTAAGCTGGTCGGAATCTTTAAAGTTAAACAGTACCCCTCTGTTGTCAGCCAGCATCTCTTTAGCGTACCAGAAGGGTGTGGATATTATTGGTTTGGCAGCACCCATTGTATAGATCAGAGTGCCTGAAGAGATCTGTTTTTCACCCATATACGGTATCACGTAAATATCGCACATCTTAAGATAGTTGAACAGTTCTTTATTGCTTACGAAACGGTTTATAAACAATATGTTCTTCTCCAGATTCAACCTGTTGACAAGGCGAAAAAGCATGTGGCGGTAGTCTTCACCTTCGTTTTTAACCACATGTGGATGTGTTGCCCCCAGAACAATATAAACCACTTCCGGATGTTTTTTTATAACTTCAGGAAGTGCATTGATTACCACCTCAATAGATTTGTTTTTTGATAGCAAGCCAAAAGTCAGTATTATCTTTTTGTTTTCTACACCAAGTTTCTTTTTCAAACCTAAAGTATTCTCACTTCCAATATTGTGAACCCCATGGTGTATATGTATGCATTTCGATTCGGGGATACCATATATTTTTGTGAGCAGTTCTATTCCTTTTTTAGAAATACTTACAAGTTTATGAGAAAGGCGTGCCAGCTCATTTATTACCAGTCGCTGGTTATTTGTTGGATCATCAATTATTGTATGCAGGGTTGTGATCACCGGCATTCGCAACCGTTTAAGCAATTGGATGATATGGCTGCCGTCTTTTCCACCGAAAATTCCAAACTCATGCTGAAGTATTACAGCATCAAAATTATTGGAGTTCAGATATTCAGCTGCATTAATATATAGTGGCATTACATTTTGATCAATTTCAAAAACCACATCATCAGGATAATTATATCGGTTTAATCCATCATTCATAGCCACCACAGCTGTTGATACGGCTTTTTTCTTCATCCCTTCATTTAAATCCTTTGTAAATGTGGCTATTCCACATTTACGGGGAGGATAATTCCCAATTATTGCAATCTTATTCATATTTAAACTAAAAATTACTTTAACTGACTTTCGTATATATCCATGCTATGCATATCTTAATACATTAAATGTTTAAGCTTCAACCGGAACTCATACGATAATTGAATTACTTTATATCTGAGTTACCTCCGAAAAGTTTTTTCACTCCAACCGTGTCAAAACAGATATTGATATTCAATGCGTTATAAATAATTATTTTTTGATATTTTGAATTTTCGAGCATACTCATGCCTCAATCCGTAAAGATTTTCAGCATATTCCGAAAAATAAACATACGAAACCTGTATGAGAATTGCTAAATCTTTCCTGAAATACGCAACAATGTTTATTACTTACTGATTAGTAGTGGTTTACATAATATTTAGCATGCTTTCTCCACCCTGAATATAAGCAAAAATTTTGAAAAAAGCAAATGAAAAAGATCTGTACGCCTAATAAAAATACTCTACTTATCCATCTACTTGTCATCGTAACACATGCGTTTATTACTTTCTCATGCAGCTAAATATGAGACTTATATATCTATTTTAGAGTACCCATCATATGAAACAGGTTACAAAACATTGGAAGTCGTGCATTTAGCTGTAATCTGTTAACAAGTAAATTTTAATAATATATTTACCGTATTGTTAAAGTAATTATTTATTCAAAGTTGCGGTTTATCAGTTGTAATGTTCTCAGATTTTTTTTCTATCTTTGCATTCTAATATCATAATATATCAACTCGAAATAACAATGTACGCACTATGCAGAGAGAAAGACCGGTGCGATTGATCCTTGTAAGCGGTACGGCTTTTCACGGATGGTCGTTTGGAGCCCGAGAGGCAGCATCGGGAGAGGTGATTTTCAATACAGCTGCTACAGGGTACCGGGAAAGCCTGACGGATCCCTCTGGTAAAGGCCAAATATTAACACTCATATATCACATAATCGGAAATAACGAAGTTCCCGCGCACAGCGAAACAGACGTGATTTCCGATTTTTTTGGGCCCGGATATCTACATTTGGCTCCCCTTATCCTAATGTGCTACTCCAGAGAGTATTCGCATTTGAGTAGTGAAATGGGATTTTCAGGCTACCGAATTATTAATGATACTCAGCTTTCTGCCAATAACTGTTTGACGAATGCTTTTGTTAGGTCACTCAGTAAAGCCGGCAACCAGATTATAGCTGTAAAACATTGGAGAGGGTACAATTAATAAGAACTATATTTTAAATATTTTAGTAATACACTAAGCAATATATATAAGTAAATATAAATGGATAAATCAATCAAGAAAGTTATTTTACTGGGTTCCGGTGCCCTGAAGATCGGACAGGCAGGGGAGTTCGATTACTCCGGCTCGCAGGCATTGAAAGCAATGCGTGAAGAGGGAATAGAAACAGTGTTGATCAACCCCAATATCGCAACCATACAAACCTCTGAAGGAGTAGCCGATACAGTTTACTTCCTGCCCATTACGCCCTATTTTGTGGAGAAAGTAATTTGCAAGGAACAGCCAGATGGCATACTACTGGCTTTTGGCGGACAGACAGCGCTGAACTGCGGAACGGAATTGTACCTGAACGGTACGCTTGAAAAATATGGGGTTCGCGTGCTGGGCACTTCGGTCGATGCTATTATGATTACTGAGGATCGTGATCTCTTTGTGAAAAAGTTGAATGAGATTGAAGCAAAGACTCCCCACTCACATGCTGTGGAGAGTATTGACGATGCACTGCTAGCTGCCCGTGAAATTGGTTTTCCCATTATGGTTCGATCGGCTTACGCCTTGGGAGGGCAAGGGTCAGGTATTTGCGAAAACGAAGAGGAGTTTATCGAACTTTGCAAAAGTGCCCTCTCTTTTTCAGATCAGATACTTGTGGAAGAGAGCCTCAAAGGTTGGAAAGAGATTGAGTTTGAGGTTATACGTGACAAGAAAGGCCACTGTTTTACCGTTGTGCCTATGGAGAATTTTGATCCGCTGGGTATCCACACCGGCGAAAGTATTGTGGTGGCCCCCATCATCACCCTTGCCAAAAAACAGGTAGCCTTGCTTGAGGATGTTGCCCGGAGGGTAGTTAAACATATTGGGATTGTGGGTGAGTGCAACATACAGTATGCATTTAATGCCGAAACAAACGACTATCGAATAATAGAGATCAATGCTCGCCTGAGCCGTTCGTCTGCTCTAGCCTCCAAAGCATCGGGGTATCCTCTGGCTTTTGTGGCTACCAAGCTGGCCTTGGGCTATTCACTGGACCAGATAGGTGAAATGGGAACGCCAAATTCTGCTTACGTGGCACCCGAGGTAGATTATATGATTGTGAAGATACCTCGTTGGGACCTTAATAAGTTCTATGGTGTGAGTCACGAGATTGGTTCTTCCATGAAGTCGGTTGGAGAGATAATGTCTATTGGCAAATCGTTTGAAGAAATTATCCAGAAAGGGCTACGAATGATCGGGCAGGGAATGCACGGTTTTGTGGGAAACAGGGAGATGACTTTCGATGATGTGGAAGAGGCACTATACAAACCTACCGATATGCGTATCTTCGCCATCGCTGATGCGTTGGATAAAGGGTATAGTGTAGAAAAAATTGAGGAACTGACAAAGATAGATCGCTGGTTCCTGGAGAAGCTGGAGAATATATACAACTATTCAAAGGTACTCTCTGCATACAATAAGATAGAAGAGCTACCGGAAAATGTACTTAGAGAGGCAAAACGTCTTGGCTTTTCCGATTTCCAGATTGCCCGTTTTGTGGAAGATCCTCAGGGAACCCTCGAAAATGATTTAATCAGGGTGCGCAATCACAGGAAAAAATTGCAGGTTGTACCATCTGTGCAACGAATCAATACCGTTGCTTCGGAGCATCCAGACAAAACAAATTATCTCTACTTCACCTATGGTAGAGGTGATAGTCGCCACACGGTGAAAGAGGATAAGGAGGCTGTTATAGTTCTGGGATCAGGTGCGTATAGAATTGGTTCGTCAGTGGAATTCGACTGGTGTTCGGTCAACGCCGTGCAAACAGCCCGTGATCTGGGTTATGCATCGGTGATGATAAACTACAATCCTGAAACGGTATCAACCGATTATGATATGTGCGACAGGCTCTATTTCGATGAGCTTACGTTTGAACGTGTTATGGATGTTATAGATATTGAGCATCCTAAAGGGGTGATTGTCTCTGTAGGGGGGCAGATTCCTAACAACTTAGCTATGAAGCTGCACAGGCAAAACGTACCTGTCCTGGGTACTTCACCACTCTCCATAGACCGGGCAGAAAATCGCCATAAGTTCTCTGCTATGCTCGATGAGCTGCGTATTGATCAGCCGCGATGGAAAGAGATGAGCAGCTTTGAAGAGATTGATTTATTTATTGATGAGGTGGGTTTCCCGGTGCTTATCCGTCCCTCTTACGTGCTCTCAGGCGCTGCAATGAATGTGTGTTATGACAAGGAGCAGATGCACACCTTCTTGAAGATGGCTTCAAACGTATCGAAAGAATATCCCGTAGTTGTCTCCTGCTTTATGCAAAATGCCAAGGAGATTGAGTTTGATGCTGTGGCCAGAGAGGGTGAGGTGGTTGAATATGCTATCTCTGAACATGTGGAGTTTGCAGGTGTTCACTCAGGCGATGCCACTCTTGTTTTTCCTGCTCAAAAAATCTATTTTGAGACCATGCGACGCGTTAAGAAGATATCGAAGCAGATTGCCAGAGAGCTTAATATCAGTGGCCCTTTTAATATTCAGTATCTCGCCAAAAATAACGATATAAAAGTAATAGAGTGCAATCTGAGAGCATCGCGTTCATTCCCGTTTGTATCTAAGGTCCTTAAACACAATTTTATAGAGACAGCAACCCGCATCATGCTGGATGCTCCCTATACCAAACCCGACAGCTCGGTGTTTGATCTGGAATATATTGGAGTTAAAGCATCGCAGTTCTCATTCTCTCGCCTGCAGAATGCCGATCCGGTGCTTGGTGTGGATATGGCTTCCACCGGTGAAGTAGGCTGTATAGGAGATGATTTTTCAGAGGCAATCCTTAAGTCGATGCTCTCTGTTGGGTACAGAATACCTAAAAAGGGAATTCTTATCTCTTCGGGTGAGATGAAGTCTAAAGTTGATCTGCTTGAGGCATGCAAGCTGCTTGGAGAGCGAGGGTATGATCTCTATGCCAGCCACGGTACGCAGAAGTTTCTGGAAGATAACGGCATTATGGCGACCGATGTCAACTGGCCTGATGAAGATGGTGATAATAACATCAAGAAAATGATTTCAGAAAAACAATTCGACTTGATTATTAATATTCCCAAAAACGTAACTCGCAGGGAGCTGACAAACGGTTACATTATTCGCCGTGCTGCAGTGGATTACAATATTCCTCTCATTACTAACGCCAGGCTTGCTAGCGCTTTTATCACCGCTTTCTGCAAGAAGGATCTTGAAGATATTGAGATAAAGAGCTGGGATGAGTATTGACCACGGCCGTTTGATAAAGTGAAAGAGAGACATTGATACATCTACCAAAAAAGAAGAGGGTAAAGTCACATTATGACACCCTCTTTTTTTATATTCCTATTTTGAATGATCTCACTGATTATTTACTTCTGATATTTAAATCGCTTTATACTTCGTTTGGGTGTCTTCTCAAACTCCTCTTCCTGAATGCGGATGGAGGTTATCCTGCTGTATGATGGCAGTTTGCTATTAACCTCGTTTATCAGTTGCTCTAAGAAGGGTATTATTTTAGGTTCATTAACTCCATGTTCCTGTAATGTATCTTTGTCGGGTACAATAAGAGCAATAAGTTTTTCATTTTCTTCAATCACTAGTGACTCGCTAACATAGGTATAAGCGTTAATTTTTTCTTCAATCTCTTCGGGATAGATATTTTGCCCCGAAGGTCCCAGTATCATGTTTTTATTTCGTCCCCTGATAAAGACGTAATTGTCTTTGTCCAGAGTACCCAGGTCACCAGTCTTTAGCCATCCGTCTTTTGTGAACGACTTCTTTGTTGCCTCTTCATTTTTATAATATCCCAGCATAACATTTGCACCCTTTGTTAGAATCTCTCCAACAACGTTATGTGGATCTTCGGAGTCAATTCTCACCTGCATTCTGTCCACAACTTTTCCACATGAACGCTCTTTGAACTCAGTCCAGAAGGAGTAGGAGATAAGTGGACCGCATTCAGTCATACCATACCCAACGGTGTATGGGAATCTGATTTTCCGGAGAAACTTCTCCACGTCTGAGTTGAGTGCAGCACCACCAATAACAACCTCTACCAGGTTCCCGCCGAAAAATGCCATCATCAATTTTCGTACCTTCGCATGCACTATGTAGTTTAGCAGCGGTATTTTAACTAGTGTCCCGGCAGCTCCATGTTTCAGCTTGGGTAAAACGTTTCTGGTAACAATTTTCTCTATTATGAGTGGAACGGCAAGAATCAGCTTTGGTTTAACTTTCGCGAATGTTTCGAGCAGTATTTTCGGAGAAGGGGTTTTCCCCAGAAAATGGATGTGGCAACCCATTGATATGGAATTGAGAACTTCAAAAGCCAGTCCATACGTATGTGCCATTGGTAACATACATACAATATTGTCGCCCGAAAAAATAAACTCCAGATTGTCGTTGGCAAATTTAGTATTCGACCACAGGCTACGGTAGGGTATCATCACACCTTTAGGGCTACTTGTTGTTCCCGAAGTGTAGTTGATGACAGCCAGTTCCTCCGGTTTATCGGTACGGAAAGAGATATCGTTGACAAAGAAACCCTTCTCATACTTTTTTTCGAAAAATGCAGGTGCATTCTGCACAAACACTTCAAATTCTTTTGAGGCAGTTTTTATGAGTGAGAAATTGTCGAGAGAGAAAACAGTTTCCACTTTGGGGATGGTGGTTTCGTCAACTTCGCCCCAGATATTCTCATCCACGAAAAACATTTTTGAATCGGAATGATTCACTATGAACTGTACGCTCTCTTTATCGAATTCATGAAGTATGCTTACCGAGACAGCGCCATAAGAGAGAGTTGCAAAAAAGACTATAGCCCAGTTGGCGGAGTTTCTACCACACACCGAGATTTTGTCCCCACGTTCTATCCCAGCAGATTTAAAAAAGTCGTGCAGCCGATCTATTTCAAGGGCAAAGTCTTTGTAATAAAAGGTTTTGCCATTAAAATCGGTCATGGCCGGCATATTCCAATGATTTCGAATACTTTGCTCAATTGAGCCTAAAAAAGTGTTTTGGGTCATTATTCTGTTTTTTATTTTTTACATCTCTTTAATAATCTGGCAAATATATACCCAATACTCACGCAATAAACCGATTGACAACTGCACGATGCGAAGTACAAATCAATTCAATAATCAGTAAATTGTAAGTAATTTTCGAAAAAACCGGACAATCATACCTCTTTACAAATTAAAAAACAATTTATCGTGTGTATTGTTTATTTCAATTCGTAATTTCAATTGTTTATAAATAACTTGCTTATCTCTGTAAATACAGTGATAAAGTGATTATTTATTGAAAATAATCTGCCGGGAGCAGTGAATTGCCAGCTACCGTGACTAATATTTCAAGACTTTTAGACCATAAAAGTAGATAAAAAAAAACGAATGAACAAATTTACAACTTTCCCGAAACTGTTTTCAGCTCTAATCAAAACATAAGTGAAAGATGAATAAAGTGATAAAAGAAATCCGAATTTATTATGACGTTTTTTATATAGCATTGTCAGTAAAAACAGTCGAAAAGCATCAATATTGACAATTTGTCTTGCATGATTGTGATAATAAAACAATAAAATTTCATTTTCAAAATTATTTGTCTTACTTTTACGGGTGCATTTTGCTTCATAAAAAAGCAAGATGACAATCTTTTAAGCCGTAAAAAAATGCAATCAATACATTATAGCAAATTACAATTATACTCACTGTTTGTGCTGCGTATTTTAATAGGTTGGTATTTTTTGTATGAGGGACTGGCAAAGGTATTCACTCCAAACTGGTCTGCATATGGCTATATGATGGACTCGCAAGGGGTTTTTGCACCTGTTTTTATGTATATTGCCGGAAATAACATATTACTGTCTGTCGCAAATTTTATAAATATATGGGGATTAACTCTTATTGGCTTACTGTTGATATTGGGCCTTTTTTCAAATATTGGATATTACGGTGCTGTTTTTTTTCTGACTCTGTACTATCTTTCACATCCTCCATTATTAAATGCAGAATATATATTGCCTGCTGGAGGATCTTATTTGTGGATAGAAAAAAATCTTATTATAATATCTGCAGTAGTGGTACTGATGCTTTTTCCAACATCAAAAATAATTGGTTTTGACAGTTTGTTGTTTCGCCGGAAAAAGTGAAAGCAGAGTCAGTTCATTTGCTTTATCGGGTACTTTTGCGATATACTAAATTCTGAAATAGAAATAGCTTTCTAAAATATATCTTAATGTAAAAAACTGATTTTTTGTTATTTCAATTTTGTATGAGACGAGCATGATATTTAATTTAAATCAAGCAGATGATTAAATCGTGTTCAAGCTATACATGTGAAAATCAATATTTTTAATCTAATGGACGAAGATAAAAAGATATATAATAACAATAATGGAGAAGGGGAAAAATCATCAGGCAAAGAAGTATCTCAAGGGCGCCGTGATGTACTCAAGGCGATGGCCTCTGTCCCGGTATTAGGGGCGATGGCATACGGAGTGTACAAAAAAAAACAGATTGAAAACAAAAACAGAAATGCTTCTGAGATTTTTCGATTCAAGAGTGATGTAGCACCCTATGCTTCCATACCATCCGATGCCCCGGTTATTAAAATAGGTATTGTCGGTTTCGGCATCAGAGGTGCTCAGCTGATGCAAGCTCTGGGATTTGCTACTCCCGGCTATGTTGAAGACCTTATTAAGCAGGCAAAAGCAGACTCTGACAATACTCGTTACCGTGATTTTATGGAACAGGAGGACTTGCGTGTTGAAATTACTGCTGTTTGTGATATTTTTGATGTCTATGGTAATGATGCTATAAAGGCAGGAGCAAATATACACAGGGAAGGGGTGAACGGGAAGCATGGCCCGGAACCGAAGCGATACCTTAATTATAAGGAACTGTTGTCTGCACCGGATGTTGATGCTGTAGTAATTGCATCACCCGATCACTGGCATGGTACCATGGCTATGGACGCCATAATGGCGGGCAAACATGTTTATCTTGAAAAGCCAATGACCTGGACCGTACCAGAGACCTACAAGCTCCGCTCGATTGTGAAAAGTAACCCTCAGCTAGTATTTCAGTTAGGACACCAGAACAGGCAGATTGAAGCCTACGAGAGGGCACGGCAGATCATTGAAAAAGGGTTGTTGGGCAAAGTTTCTTTGATAGAGACCGGTACAAACAGGAATGATCCTAATGGCGCATGGGTATACCCCATACATGAACAGGCTACATCTAAAAATATTGACTGGAAACAATTTGAAGGAGATACCGGCCGTATAAAAGAGTACATGGATTACATGACTTCGGCAGGATTACTAAAATATGTAGGGCCAGAGCCCCGCGAAAAGTTCAGTCTTGAAAGATTTTTCCGATGGCGCTGTTGGTGGGATTACAGTACAGGTTTGAGTGGAGATCTTTTAACACATGAGTATGACGCAATGAACCAGATACTTAATCTGGGTATACCTTCGTCTGCAAGCTCTTCGGGAGGTGTCTATTTCTTTAAGGACGGACGAACCGTACCGGATGTATTGCAAACGGTATTCGAATACAAAGACAGGGACCTGACAATGCTCTACTCAGCAACACTGGCCAACCAGTTTAATCGCAGCCGTAAGATCATGGGCCATGATGCTACCATGGAGGTTGGAAACACTCTTACCGTTACCGTAGACCCCAGGTCTGAGCAGTATAGTGATAAAATAGACAAGGGAATCATAAAGCCCGGTGAACCATTTTACTCATATATACCCGGACAGAGTGTTGATGCTGTGTCAACTGCTACCGAAAAATATTTTGCAGAACGCGGGTTGCTCTTCTCATTTATAAGTGGAAAGCGATATAACACTACCTTTCTGCACCTTAAAGAGTGGCTGGACTGCATCAGAAACGGAAAGCAACCTTCCTGCGGTATCGATCAGGGCTTTGAAGAGGCAATTACGGCTCATATGGGAACACGTGCCTATCTCGAAGGCCGAACCATGTACTGGAATAAAGAAAAAGAAGAGATAACAAGAGGATAAAAACTATAATTAATATCAAGTAATAACCAAAAAAAGTACTTATGTCATCAAAAATTACAAGAAGAAAATTTTTAGAAACCGGAGCAATAGCTGCTGCCGGACTAACCGTTGTACCTTCATCGGTACTTGGGAAAAGTGTAGGACAAACTGCACCAAGTGATAAACTGAATATTGCCGGAGTAGGTATTGGCGGAATGGGGAACGCCAACCTTAGCAGGCTTGAAAGCGAGAATATTATCGGACTTTGTGATGTGGACTGGAAGTACAGCCAGCGTGTGTTTGATAAGTACCCGAAAGCTAAGAAGTATTACGATTACAGAAAAATGTACGATGAACTGGGTAAGAGCATCGATGCTGTTGTTGTAGCTACGGCTGACCATACGCACGCAATGATTGCCGCTGATGCTATGACAATGGGTAAACATGTGTATGTTCAGAAACCACTTACTCACAGTGTATATGAATCACGTTTGTTAACAAATCTTGCAGCAAAGTACAAAGTAGCAACAAGCATGGGTAATCAGGGATCTTCAGCTCCCGGAGTACGCCAGGTTATAGACTGGATAAGAGATGGTCAGATAGGTGAAGTGAGAAAAGTTGAAGCTTTTACTGACAGGCCTATATGGCCGCAAGGTTTGATGACACCTAAACAGGCTGATAAGATTCCATCTACACTGAATTGGGACCTTTTTATAGGACCGGCAAAAAAACGTCCGTTCAATAATATCTATCATCCATGGAACTGGCGCGGATGGTGGGATTTCGGTACCGGCGCATTAGGTGATATGGCTTGTCATATTTTACATCCGGTGTTTAAAGGATTAAATCTGGGCTATCCTACCAAGGTGCAGGGCTCTTCTACAATGTTGCTGACAGATTGTGCTCCCAACGCTCAAATGGTTAAATATGTATTCCCTGAACGCGACAACTTGCCTAAAGTTGCCATGCCCGAAGTTGAGGTTACCTGGTACGATGGTGGTTTACAACCAATGCGTCCAGAAGGTGTTCCTGCGGGTAAGAACCTGAACGATCAGGGTGGGGGTGTGATCTTCTACGGATCTAAAGATACGCTTATATGCGGTTGTTATGGTGTTAACCCGTGGCTGGTATCCGGTCGCAAACCCAACTCGCCCAAAACACAGCGCGAGGTTACCTTGTCGCATGAAATGGACTGGGTACGTGCTTGTAAGGAATCTCCTGCAAATCGTGTTGAAACTGCGTCTCCTTTCTCTGAAGCTGGCCCTTTCAATGAGATGGTTGTGATGGGTGTTCTTGCTGTAAGACTGCAAGGATTAAACCAGGAGCTTCACTGGGATGGTGAAAACATGCAATTCACCAATATACCTGCTGATGCTGTTATCAAAACCATTATTGAAGATGGATTTAAGATCACCGACGGACACCCGACATTCAACAAAACTTGGACAGAACCGGTAAATGCTATTGAATATGCAAATGAGATGATCAAGCACTCCTATCAGAATGGATGGAAATTGCCTGATATGCCATAATATTACACTTTTGATGGTTAGAAGGGACAACGACTGATTCTTTCGTCGTTGTTCCCTGTATTTAAAAAATTAAATTTCAGTTTAATTAAAAAGAAAATAGTTATGAAAAATGTTTTAAATGTATTTAGTCTAATTATTATTTCAGGAATGATTTTTATGTCATGTTCCAACACAAGCAAACAATCTAAGACAGCCGATGCAACAGACTGTGTTGAGATGACTGCAGCCGGTGAAGGATGGATTACACTTTTCAACGGTACAGATTTTACAGGATGGCGTGGTTATAACCGTGCCGATATGCCTTCGGCCTGGACCATTGAAGATGGTGCAATCAAGATAAACGGATCGGGAATGGGTGAAGCCGGTGCAAAAGATGGTGGAGACATCATTTATGACCAGAAATTTAAAAACTTCGAGCTTACCTTCGAATGGAAAGTATCTGAAGGTGGAAATAGTGGTGTGTTCTATCTGGCTCAGGAGCTGGAAGGAAAACAAATTTACGAATCGGCACCCGAGTATCAGATTCTTGATAATGCAAAACATCCCGATGCCAAGTTAGGAAAAGACGGAAATCGCCAATCTGCTTCTTTGTATGATCTGGTGCCTGCAGTACCACAGAATTCAAAACCTGCAGGTGAATGGAATACAGGTGGCATTATGGTGTATAAAGGAACCGTTATTCATACTCAGAATGGTGAAAATGTTGTAGAATATCACCTGTGGACAGACTCATGGAAAGAAATGGTTGCCGGGAGCAAATTCAAAAACTGGCCTGACTTCCTGAATGCAGGAGGTGAAAATCAGGAAGGTTATATAGGCTTACAGGATCACGGCGATGATGTATGGTACAGAAATATAAAAATTAAAATATTGGATTAATTTAAACAAAGGGAAAGGATATTCTCATCTGAAACGGGAACATCCTTTTTTTAAACAACTTATACAATGAAAAAACGTTCAATTTTGTTAAGTACCGCATTATTAAGCGGTTTGTTTTTTTTCTCTGCATGCAACCAGGGAAAACAACAGAAAGAGGAGGCATCAGCCAAAAAAGAGATTTACCTTCAACTATATTCAGTACGAGATGATATCAAGGCTGATTACGCTGGTACCATTGCAAAAGTCGCAGAAATAGGATATACCGGAGTAGAGGCAGCAGGATATAATGACGGACAGTTTTATGGAATGTCTCCTGTCGATTTTAAGAAATCGATCGAAGATGCAGGCATGGAAGTACTGTCTTCACATGCTTCAAGACCTTTAGCCGAAAAACCGGGTGAAACAAACTGGGATGAGACCTGGGCTTGGTGGGATACTGCTATTCAGGCTCACAAGGAAGCAGGAATGAAATACATTGTCATTCCCTGGATGACCACCCCTGAAACGCTATCCGACCTTCAGGTATATTGTGATTATTATAACCAGATAGGTGAGAAATGTAATGCTGCAGGTCTTCGTTTAGGCTATCATAACCACAGTTTTGAGTTCAACGAAATAGAAGGTCAATTAATGTACGACTATATGTTGAACAATACCGATCCCTCCAAAGTGTTTTTCCAGATGGATGTTTACTGGGTGTGTGAGGGCGGTAAAGACCCGGTAGATTATTTCAACAGCTTCCCCGGGCGCTTCGAACAATTGCATGTAAAAGATGAGACCGAATTAGGTAAAAGTGGAAAAGTGAACTTTGAGAATATCTTCAACAATGCAGAGAAATCGGGCGCAAAATATATGATTGTGGAAGTGGAAAGATATACAGGAACCCCTTTCGAAGGAGTGAAGGAGAGTTATGATTTTTTGAATAATGCAGCTTTTGTAAAAGAGAGTTATTCGAAATAACAAACCTATCTTATTGAGTTTAACTATCCCCTGGTATATGTAATATATGCCGGGGATTTTTTTGTTGGAAGTATTCATCGAAGTGGGCCTTTACATTTTATCTTTTTTTATAGTTTTCTCTTCTCACCGTCATCAACGGCAAAAACACAAATATCCCCACAATCGACATTGCCAACCCGCCAATCGTTCCCGCCGCCAGCGGAAACCAGAACGCTTCCTTGAATGATGACGGTTCACATTTGAAAAACACGCTGGATACGTCCATTTCCCGTATAAAAAAAATATTAAAGAATTTTCCATCCATAAAATTAAAAAGTATTTATGGTGTGGGTTACAAACTCTCGATAAAGAAGGAATAGTAATACCTCAGTAAAGCATCAGTCAACCATGCTCCGTGAGTGATTTCGACAGCAAAACCACTTGCCGATAACGCAAGAGGATTTACACTTTTGTTTTTTCTTGTCGTGAAAAACACTAAATTTGTCGTTATAAACAGATTTACAGATGAAACTCAAGCGCTATTTTGGGTTAGAGAAAAACGTCTTTTATACCGGATTGACAAGCTTTTTTACAGATACATCATCTAAAATGGTGTATAGTGTAATGCCTCTTTTTCTCATGTCTATTGGTGCATCAAAAATACAAATATCGCTTATTGAGGGAATTGCAGAAAGTACTGCCTCCTTGTTGAAAGCCGTTTCTGGCTTCTGGAGTGATAAAATAGGGAAGAACAAACCTTTTATGTTTATTGGTTATACTATTACTGCATTAATAACCCCTTTGTACGCATATGTAGTTCATCCAATGCAGGTGCTGGCATACCGGTTTTTGGAAAGGGTAGGTAAGGGGATACGTACTGCACCGCGTGACAGTCTTATATCTGGATCGGTTAATAATGGAGAGACCGGCAAAAGCTTCGGTTTTCATAAAGCCATGGATAATAGTGGTGCTATTGTTGGTCCTCTAATGGCATCGGGAATACTTTTTTTCCTGCCTAAGGATAATCCAGTTCTTCAATATAAAATCATCTTTTGGGTAGCTACGGTACCAGCTGTGATTGGTGTTCTAACAATCATCTTTTTTTTGAAAGAGGCCAAATCACAGAAGAGTTTTACCGTAAGTAAGATATCACTGAAGCAATTACCAAGGAATTATTCTTTCTTTCTTATTATTGTTGCTGTTTTTACACTAGGTAATTCTACCGATTCACTCTTAATCGTAAGGACCAGTGAGACAGGAATTAGTCCGTCATTGGTACCACTAATATACATGCTTTTCAATACAGTCTCTGTTCTTTTGGCGATTCCTTTCGGAAAACTATCAGATAAAATTGGGCGAGCGAAGCTCATTACGGCTGGATTTATTGTCTATTCGTTTGTATATTTTATGTTTGGTGCATCCAGTCAGATTCTGGTGTATATTGCCATGTTTGGTATGTACGGTGTATACAGCGCCCTTACCGATACCTGCCAGAAAGCATTAGTTTCCGACCTGATACCCAATGAGATGAAAGGAACCGGTTACGGATTATATCACGCTGTGCTCGGAATAATGTTGTTGCCGGCAAGTGTTATAGCCGGGTATCTTTACGACCGTGTAAGCCCAGGTGCTCCTTTCTACTTTGGGAGTGTTATGTCGCTTATTGCTGCAGCTCTAATGATAATGTTCCTGTTTGTCAATAAAAAGGCTTGATTTTTAAGGCACCGATTCCGATGTTTTTCGGAGTTACTTTTATGCATAAAAGTAGAACAAAAAATATGAGTTTCGCATATTAGGAAAATAAAAACGCTATTAATCTATTTTGTCAGAGTAATAGCGTTTTTGTTGTTGTCCCACCAGGATTCGAACCTAGACTGGCTGAACCAAAATCAGATGTGCTACCATTACACCATGGGACAATCCTTATGTGCTTCGTGAAAAGCAGTGCAAAAGTATAATATTAATTTTAACGTTCCAAATATTTTGATCTGATTTTACATTAGATAGTCCTGTTTTGTATACTATTCGGCAATAAGTAGAAAATAATTCTTTTTTCCTCGCTGTGCAAGTAAATATTTATTTCCAATAAGATGTGAAACGCCGATTACTTCATCAAAGGCTTCAAGCTTCTCTTTGTTTATCATTACTCCGCCAGACTGTACTGTCTTACGCATCTCACTCTTTGAAGGAAATACGCTGGCTTCATCAGTAAGAAGATCAACCGCCCTTATTCCTTCGTTTAGTTTACCGCGAGAGATTGAGAATTGTGGTACTCCTTCAAATACCTGAAGAAAAGTCTCTTCATCAATAGAGCGCAGAGCCTGAGAGGTGGACTTGCCAAATAGGATCTCTGATGCGTTAAAAGCCATCTCATAGTCTTCACGAGAGTGCACCATCACTGTCAGCTCTTCAGCCAGCCGCTTTTGCAAAGGACGCAGGTGAGGTGATGATTTCTGTTCCAAAACTAATCCATCGATCTCTTCTCTCGACAGTGAGGTAAATATTTTAATATACTTTTCAGCATCCTCATCGCTCACATTCATCCAGAACTGGTAAAATTTATAAGGTGATGTATAGCGGCGGTCGAGCCATACGTTACCATTTTCTGTTTTTCCGAATTTTCCACCGTCAGCTTTTGTTATGAGAGGGCATACCAGTCCGAATGCGTCGCCGCTATCCACACGACGAATGAGTTCTGTGCCGGTTGTAATATTTCCCCATTGGTCAGATCCGCCCAGTTGGAGCCGGCACCCCATCTCCCGGAAAAGATAAAGATAATCATATCCCTGAAGCAGCTGATATGAGAATTCGGTAAACGACATCCCTTCACCCGCTTCGCCGCTGATACGTTTTTTTACTGAGTCTTTCGCCATCATATAGTTTACCGTGATATGTTTGCCGATGTCACGTATGAAAGCGAGAAAAGTGTAATCTTTCATCCAATCGTAATTATTTACCAGCACAGCTCTATTGGGAATATCGCTCTCGAAGTCAAGAAATTTGGATAATTGTTTTTTTATTGCTTCCTGATTATGTCGAAGCGTATCTTCATCGAGCAGTTTTCTCTCTGCTGACTTCATTGATGGGTCGCCAATCATTCCTGTGGCACCGCCAATTAAAGCAATAGGCTTGTGCCCGGCTCGTTGCAAGTGCTTTAGCATCATCACACCCACCAGGTGACCTATATGCAGTGAATCGGCTGTGGGGTCTATTCCAAGATACCCTGCGGTCTGCTCTTTTTGTAACTGTTCTTCCGTGCCTGGCATCATATCTTGTATCATGCCGCGCCATCGGAGCTCTTCCACAAAATTCATAATCTTTGTATGTCTGTTTATCGAATTCAAAAAATTATGCAAAGATAATAATTTATCCGCTCTTTACCTTTCCTTTTTCTTAACCAACATTAAAAACAGAGCAAACACATTCATTATTTCAAGTCGACCGAGAAACATATTTGCAGAAAGAACATATTTAGCAGCATTGGGCAGATGTCCGTAGTTACTGACCGACCCTACCTCTCCAAAGCCCGGCCCAACGTTGCCTATAGTGGCAATTGATGCTGAAAAAGATGTCATTCCGTCTATCCCCATGAAAGAGAGTATGAGAGTGGTAATTGAAAAAGTAAGGATATAGAATATAATGAACACCATGATTTGCAGTTCCAGATCGTGCACAATGACTATCTTGTTCATTCTCACGGCGTAAACTCCTTCTGGGTGAAGAATTAGTTTTAACTGTTTTTTTACAGAGGAGAAGAAGAGGTAAACCCTGTCGAATTTAATCCCTCCTGCGGTAGAACCTACCATACCACACTGAATAGAGAAATAGCATAATATGATGATTGAGAAAATAGGCCAAACTGAAGTATCAGCTGTAACCAGGCCTGTAGTACTAGTTAGTGAGATCACCTGAAAAGCTGCATGCCGTAAGGAGTCCCAAAATCCAAATATTTTCTCATGGGTGAGTTGAAGTGTTATCAATATAATCCCGATTAATATAACGAGCATATACATTTGTGTTGGATGGGAAGTGAATATATTGAGTTTTTTCCTTGTCAAAGTAGCATAGATCAATCCAAAATGCATACTGCTTACCAGCATGAAAAACATTGTAACAATCTCAATTCCCAAGTTGTTGTATGAAGCTATACTTAAGTTTTTTGTAGAGAATCCCGATGTGGCAACCGTGGAGAATGAGTGGCAGACAGCATCGAAAAGACTCATGCCAAATAATTTCAAAAGAATTATTTGAGTGATAATAAGACTTAAATAGACCGAAACAACTATGCGGGTAATATGCTTAGATCTTATTCTGAAACTCATTCTGGAGAGATCTGATACCTCTGAACGATAAAAGCTGGATATAACACCTTTCTTTTCTGGAAGGATCAATAATACAAACAGGATAATTCCTACTCCCCCAATGAAAGAGGTGGATGCCCGCCAGAAAAGCAACCCTTTAGGCAATGCTTCCACATTACTCAAAGTGCTTGCTCCTGTTGTAGTGTAGCCGGATACACTTTCAAACAGCGCATTTGCAAGTGTGAACTCCCCTCCCCAAAAACAGTACGGAATCATACCGGCAAAACAGGTAATTATCCATCCCAGAACACTTATTGCCAATCCCTCATGAAACACAATCTCATCAATCTTTTTGATAAAAAGCTGTGGTAAGATTCCCGATGCGGCACAAAAAACGCCACTGAATAACAGAGCATTAAAGGAGTCTTCTTTATATGCATAGGAAATTGTAGCGGCAATGAAGAGAAACAGCGAATTGAATAGTAAAATGAAACCTAAATATTTTATTACAGCCCTTGTCCGTATCATAAATCTTATGTTAAATTTTCAGTTTTTCAGGAGAAGCCAAAATATCTTCCTGATTATTTGCAATTTTGAGCGGCTTCTAATTACAATACTTTAATCAACCTCAATCAGGCTGTAAAATTAATCGTTTTTTATCTGTTTGTCCCATTTTGTGAGCTTTTTATTTTTTATGAACCTTTTGTCATATCAATACTTCGGTAATACTTTTAAAATGGTCCTTATAATTCACTGAATATCAATAGAGTACGACACCTTTTGAGGGTGCGGTATAACTTATTGACTGTCAGTATTATAAATGAAGTTTTAACGAAGCATTTTCAGATGACAGAGGCACAACTTTAAATTAAATGTTTATAATTAAAATGTTCCGTATAAAACAGTGTAACAACTTTATGAATTCTAAGGAAGGTTAAGAATAATATGGTTGCAGATGATTTTTGTACCTGACTAATTTGGCAGAGATAAAATAATAAACTAATTTGGCAAAGTATAGAATAATCAACTTTTTTACGGAAAAATACTAGATGTTTATTCAAACTTGTTTTACAGAGAAATACCAACTGATTATAAGGATAATTACTAACTGTTTTTAAATATGAATCCCCGCCAGAAAGTCTTTTTTATTGCATTTGGTTTAAAATAAATATTGATATATAATGTATTATGTTTATGTTCAAGGTTTTCGGTGCTGACTTATAGATAAAAACCAACAATTTTTTATAATGACACAAAGAAACATTTTACTGATTGGATTTTTGCTGTTGTCTATGCTGATATTCGGACAACGAGGCACTGTTGAGGGAATGATGTACCTCGATGAAAATAGGCGGCCTGTGTATCGTGAAAATATTATCATACCCGAAGTGAATGGGTATGAAGTACTTAAATGTGATTTCCATATGCACTCGGTTTTTTCCGACGGACAGGTGTGGCCCACTATCCGTAACCAGGAGGCATGGGAAGAGGGTCTGGATGCATTTGCCCTGACAGATCATATAGAGTATCAGCCACATAAAGCAGATGTGAGAACTGATCACAACCGTGGGTATGAGCTTCTTAAAGATGTTGCCCCGAAAAATAACATCATCTTGGTAAATGGATCGGAAATAACCCGTAATACTCCTCCGGGCCACTTTAATGCAATTTATGTTAAGGATTCATCACCCTTTATAGAGGATAGAAGCAATGAGCATAACAAGGCTGCTGTGATGAAAGCGGCAGAGCAGGATGCTTTTATCTTCTGGAACCATCCCGGTTGGCAGCCAGGCATAGAAGGATCATATGAATGGCTCCCGTTAATCGAAGATCTCTATAAAAGTGGGGCATTGCACGGAATTGAGGTTATCAACGGTTTTGGGTTACATATGAAAGCACTCGATTGGTGCGTTGATAAAGGATTGACAGTGATGGGCAGTACTGATGCACACAACCTGATAGGGCATGATTATGATAAAAGCAAAGATTATGTGCACAGAACTATGACATTGGTGATGGCAAAAGAGAGAACGCCCGAGTCTATTCGTGAAGCGTTGAATTCAGGCCGTACCGTTGCCTGGGCAAGCAAAATACTGGCAGGAAAAGAGGAGAATGTGAGAAGTCTGTTCAATGCCTGTGTTAAGCTAATGCCGGGGCACTATATTCAGGAAAATAAAAATGGTGAAAAAACGATATTCTACGAATTAAAAAATAACAGCGATCTTTATTTCGAACTTAAATTAACATTGGGCAATGGCACCCGGAGTATTACTCTTTACCCCCGTTCAACGCAGCTTATCTCTGCTGCAGAAGGACAGCAATCGCTCTCATATGATGTTACTTCAACTTATGTTAGAAGCGATAAACATCTGAACGTGACTTTTTCGCTGGAATAGGTTTTATTGGTATTGGCGGTTATGATCATTTCTGAATAAACGATTACAGGTTTTTGAGATAAAAAAAGTGGGCTGAACCAGCCCACTTTTTTGTAATTATTGATGAATTTGTCTTAACCGACAACCGACATAAATTCCTGGTTGGTGCGATATTTCGCAAATTCCAGATCTTTAAGTGCCTGTGAAGCTATTGTTCTGTCGCGACCGATTGCAGTCCGGAGATTAGAGATAACTTCATTGAAGTTGTTCGTTCTTGATGCGATGATAGCAAGCAGATAGGCGGTAGTTGCATCCGGGTTTTCAACAGATTCCAATGTCTGTTTTGCCTTATTGTAGTCCCTGACCAATAGCTGTGCCAGGCCTGCATTGTTGGACTTGCCGTTTCCGTAAGCACCAACAGCCTGATTGTAGTTACCCTGCAACAAATTTATCAATCCCATTGCTTCATCGAGGCCACTGGCACCGGCAGACCTGCCGAGATATTCGTTCGCTGTTGATAGGTCGTTGTCCATAATTGCAAGCAGAGCTTTGTTCATATTCACTTCTGGGGCTGACGGATTTACCTGAGCTGCACGGTCGAATGACTGTTTTGCCTTTGCATATTCTCCCCTTTTGAAGAACATTGTTCCAATATTGTTCCATCCCCTGTAATCGTTCGAAAAATTGGCTGTCACATATTGATATATCTTCTCTTTTTCTTTTTCATCGGCGGTTAATGTTGAGCCATAAAGCAACTCCTCTACCGACAACTCCTTCGGGTTGTTTTTCCATGTTGTCATAATCTCTTCATCAGACTTGCCAACTATCTCAATATTTGCTATGATGCGCGAACGACGCAGTTGCGGCAGTATAGTCTCTGCAAGCTCTTCAAACACGTAAGAGATGTTCTTTATCTCTTTTTCACGTGCTTCAGAATCGGGATACATCTCCAGTACGCGCAGTATAAGTTCTTTATCCTGCAGGTTCGATGCAGATACCAACTTGCGGAATCCTTCCCAGTCCTGTGCGGTATAGTGTGCATATACATCAGTATCGATATCTCTTTTGTTCAACTCTTTTTCAAGATACTCCGATGTGTTTTTTTCACGTTGTGCTGCCAGTCTTTCGTTTAAAGAAAATCCGCCGTCAGGTGATGCGTAGGCCGAAACTTCTACATTCACATTTTGCCTGGGATCTTTGAAAGCCTGTTCCACCCGTTGTTTCCAATCAGCCATATCGCGTTTGTTAAGTTCGCCCTGTCTAAGGTTTGCCTGTTGAATCACAAACATGATACTGGCTTCCTGAGCTTCCTTAATGATGCGCTGGAACCCGTCGGGAGCTACAGAAGGAGTGGTTGTCTTGACATCAGCCAGGGCAGATGTAGCAATAACGCCATCAGCTATTTTCAGATCGGGCAATTTAGCTGGTTTGTTTTTAATTCTTCCGTCAAAGCGGAGAAATAGTTCCGATGACTGCATCTCGGGAATGTAGGAAAATGTACTGTTCATGGTGAAGTTACCACCCTGGTTTTGAGGGATTGTTACCCTGTTGCCTGAAATGTTTTCTCCTTGATAACTGTATGGTGTACCGGTTATCTCACCATTTCCGTACTTAAGAACAGGAGTAATGGTTACTGTTGCATTCTTGTTAAACCATTTTTCAGGGAATGTCCCGTTGATGGTTACCGGAATCTGATTTCCCACTGTCTCGAGAGGAGAGGGGGTAACATTAAAATTGTTTTGCGAGAGTGGCTTGAGCTTGCTGCTGCAGGATATGGCAAAAAGTGCCACTGAAAGCAGAAGCAGAAGCGACAAATAACTAGATTTTTTTTGCATGATGTAAGTATTTAATAAATTAAGCTTCCTTCCTTTTTTATTTCAATAGCGAATTTACTTTTTATTTGTTAATAAAAAAAATAAGTATATCTATTTTTTGTTAGTTACCTTTTGATTATTGGATTGATTTTGATCTTCTATTACGGCATATTTGTATGTTTAAAACCCATTTTCAACAATATTTCAGACACAGTAGGTGCTGCGTTCACAAAATTATAAGCATTGTACTCTCTTCGTAAAGGGTAGCTCGATCTGAAGTGGTAGAATTTCCCGGGTTCGGTTTTTAATGCTGCTGTTTCGTTCATAGGGTTGTATGTGTGCCATACAGCGTGTGCTAGTTGATTTTCGGGTGCAATTCCTTGCAGGTTGATAACTGGTTTAGCAGGATAGGGAATCTTCTGATAGTCAGGCTCTATTCCAAGATTGAAGAAGCTGTTCAGATTTTCAAGGCTCATCCTTGTTGCTGTCCACTTGCCGTCGGCGCTGTAGCCTGCGATATGGGGCGTGGCAATATCTGCCATCTGCAGGAGATCTTTATTAATATCGGGCTCATTTTCCCAGCAATCGATTACTACACCTGAAATATTTCCTTGAGAAAGAGCTTTTTTCAACGCGATGTTGTCTGTGACACCTCCACGTGCAGCGTTTATTATAAATGGCTTTTTGGCTACCGTTTCAAAGAAGCGCTCATCAGCAAGATGAAAAGTTTTATATTTGCCTGATTTGGTCAAAGGGGTATGAAAGGTGATTATATCAGACTCCTGTCTGATAGTTGCGATATCCACAAAAAGGCCTCTGCCTTCACGCTCTTCCCTTGGAGGATCGTTCAGCAATACATTCATACCTAGTTTCCGGCAGGCTGACTCTATTTTGCTCCCTACATTTCCAACACCCACAATGCCGATGGTTTTTTCTTTAAGTTCGAATTGATACTTGCCGGCCAGATACAGAAGTGATGCTGTTAAATATTGTTCTACTGAATTGGCATTGCAGCCGGGAGCTGTTCGCCACGCAATTCCGTGTGTATCGCACCATACTGTATCGATATGATCGAAGCCGATGGTAGCAGAACAGATAAGTTTTACGTTAGTGCCTGAAAGTATCTTTTCTCCGAAATGAGTTACAGTTCTTACAATAAGTGCGTCTTTGTCTTTGATGGCCTCCCGGGTGAATTGATTTCCAGGCAGGTATTCCACCTCGCCGAACTGTTCGGCAACTTCCTTTAGAAAAGGGATATGTGCATCAGCCATTATTTTCATAACTGGCTTTTTAAATATTTATCCATTCCGGTGGCTGCCTTTCTGCCATCGCCCATTGCAAGAATAACTGTGGCTCCGCCGCGGACTATATCACCGCCTGCAAAGATCATCTCATCGGCAGTCTGCAAGGTTGTTTCGTTTACTATTATGGTACCCCGGGAAGTAATCTCTATACCCGAGAAGTACTGTGGAATAAGCGGATTTGGAGAAACACCCACGCTCACAATTACCTCGTCAACCTCTTGCCATACAGTATCACCTTCAATTGATATGGGGCGGCGACGGCCCGACTGATCGGGTTCGCCCAGCTTCATCCGTTGCAGCAGCATGCGCTGAACACGCCCGCGTTCATCACCTTCGTAGCGAAGAGGATTGTGCAATGTATAGAACTCTACGCCTTCTTCTTTTGCGTGTTTTATCTCTTCCACCCTTGCCGGCATCTCCTCTTCAGAACGGCGGTAGATAATCATTGCTCTCTCGGCACCCAGGCGCCGTGCAGTGCGTACGGCGTCCATAGCGGTATTGCCGCCGCCTATAACGGCTACCTTCTTTCCGTGATAGACAGGTGTGTCGCTATCGGGGTCTGCTGCCTGCATGAGATTCACCCGGGTTAAGTATTCGTTACACGACATTACACCAATAAGGTTCTCACCGGGAATATTCATAAAGTTGGGCAATCCGGCACCACTTCCCACGAAAATGCCTTTAAACCCTTCCTGCTTGAGATCTTTCTGAGAGATAGTTTTGCCAACTATACAGTTTGTCTCAAACTTTACTCCCATCTTTTTAAGCCCGTCAATCTCAATGTCCACAATATTGTTTGGCAGTCGGAATTCGGGGATTCCGTAGCGCAGAACGCCTCCCAGCTCATGGAGCGCCTCAAAGACAGTAACGTCGTACCCCAGTTTAACCATATCACCGGCAAAAGCCAGCCCGGCAGGGCCGGAGCCCACGACCGCTATTCTTATACCGTTGGCTGGAGCTGTTTCCGGTATCGATATATTTCCGCTAATACGTTCGTAGTCGGCTGCAAACCTCTCAAGATGACCAATGGCTACCGGCTCTTTTTTCAGCTTCAGATTGTAGAAACATCTGCTTTCGCACTGCCGTTCCTGAGGGCATACACGTCCGCAAACTGCTGGAAGCGCACTGGTCTCCTTTAGCACTTTGGCCGCTTCCAGAAATTCACCACGCTCAATATTTTTAATGAATTTGGGAATATTTATCTCAACGGGACATCCGGTTATACAGGTGGGATCAATACAATCAAGACAACGATGAGCTTCGTTAACAGCCATCACTTTGGTCAGTCCCAAGTTTACCTCATCGTAGGTGCGACTGCGTAACACCGGATCCACTTCAGGCATCTTCACACGAGGAATGTCAGTACGGCCTTTGTTCTTCATAGACTTACGCAAAGTCTCACGCCACTCTTGCGACCGCTCATTTTTTAAATAGTCATTCATATTTTTTATTGCTCACTTTTCAAGATTCAAAAAGACAGATGCAAGTGTTTGAGTTATTTGTCGTAGGCTCTTAATCTCATAAGCATCTCGTCGAAGTCTACCTGATGTGCATCGAACTCGGGACCATCGACACAAACAAATTTTGTATGCCCACCAACAGTTACACGGCATGCACCGCACATTCCGGTGCCATCCACCATAATTGTGTTGAGTGATGCCACGGTGGGTATATTGTATTTTTTTGTCAGTTCCGACACAAACTTCATCATGATGGCGGGACCGATGGTTACGCACAGGTCCACCTTCTCTCGTTTTATTACTTTCTCCACTCCGGCGGTAATCAGTCCCTTCTCCCCATAAGAACCATCGTCGGTCATAATTACCACTTCATCGGAATGCTCATGAACCTGTTCTTCAAGGATAATCAACTCCCTGGTACGGGCTCCCAGTACGGAAACGACTCTGTTCCCTGCTTTTTTCATAGCTTCAATTATGGGAAGCATTGGAGCTACTCCAACACCTCCACCAGCACAGACTACCGTGCCGAAGTTCTCGATGTGAGTAGCTTTCCCTAACGGTCCCACCATGTCGGTGATGTAATCACCTGACTCTAGTAGACAAAGCTTTTCGGACGATTTGCCTACTCTTTGTACTACAAGAGTAATAGTGCCTTTTTTAGGGTCGGCCGAGGCAATGGTATAAGGAACGCGTTCCCCTTTTTTACCTACACGTACAATTACAAAGTGGCCTGGTTTACGGCTTTTCGCAATCAGCGGAGCCTCAACCTCAAATCGAACTACTCTGTCGGAGAGGTTATCTTTTGCTACAATTTTATTCATTATTTATGAGGAATCCTTATAAAGTGTACAATCATTTGCAAAAATACTACTTTTTTATCATCTAAAGTAATTATTAAACAGTTAAAACATCCTCCCTGCTTCATAAGATAAAAATATTGTATAACTTTGTCAGTGGAAAAAGTCACCTTATTGTGATTCTGAATGTAATTAATTATTAGAATTTGAAACTAATTCCATTACATGTTGTAATACCTGTTAAGAATTCTCTCGAATCGACACCACATATTTCAAACAGCATAAAGGAAATTAAATAATCGTATGAAATTGCAAAAAAGATATTTTTTATAAAAAGGGTAGTTATCTTTGCGAATACTAAATTTAAAGACAATGAAGAGAAATTTTTGCAACAACGCTAATCTTATTTTTGATCGAGCCACTGAGGATTATCATATTAAAAATGATGTAACTTCAGTTATGAACAATCCATTTCAACCTGAAACAATAGATAATTATCTATATGAAAAGAATTGGATTGATGTAGTTCAATGGCATCTTGAGGATATAATTAGGGATCCGGAGATAGACCCGGTTAAGGCGTTGGAGATAAAGAGATGGATTGATCGTTCTAATCAGGAGCGAACAGATTTAGTTGAGAAGATTGATACATATTTTTATCATTTATACAACGGCGTAAAAACGTTGCCTAATGCTTCAATAAACACTGAGAGTCCTGCTTGGGCAATAGACCGCCTATCTATTCTGGCGGTGAAGATTTACCATATGCGCGAACAGACTCTTCGTATCGATACTGATCCTGATCACCTGGACAGTTGTCGCGGCAAACTTGATGTATTGTTGGAACAACGGGTTGATCTCTCTTCAGCAATCGATAACCTTCTTGATGAGATTAAACAAGGAAAAAAATATATGAAGGTTTACAGGCAGATGAAAATGTACAATGATCCTTCGCTTAATCCTGTACTATATGCTAAAAATGTCAAAAAGCTTTAAAGTTTATGGCAAATATTTTGATTATCCGTTTTTCGGCCTTCGGAGATGTAACAATGCTTGTTCCCGAAGCATATTCGGTAGCACGAAGTTATCCGGGTGATCACTTTTTTGTGCTTACAAATAAGCGCTTCGAACCCCTTTTCAAAGGATTATTAAGTAATTTGGAGCCAATAGGAATTGATTTAAATGACTACAAAGGGGTTTTTGGAATTTTCAGGCTCGCCAAGGATCTCGTGAAATTAAATATTGACAAGGTAGCAGATGTGCACGATGTGATACGAAGCAAATTGTTGCGTGTAATCTTTATTCTCAGAAATATAAAAGTGAAACATATAGATAAGGGAAGAGGCGAAAAAAAAGCTATTCTCTCACGCAAGAGCCCGATTCATCCTCTGAAACATACTACAGAGAGATATCATGATGTCTTTTCTAAGTTGGGATATCCTGCAGAGATGCAATTTGAGTCTTTTTTCAGCCACAGGCCAAGTCAAGTCTCTTTACCGGATTCTTTTCCCTTTAATACTGCTTTAAAAAATATAGGCATTGCCCCTTTTGCGAAACACAACACAAAAATGTATCCACTTGATCAGATGGAGCAGCTTATTAGCAGACTGTCAGCACTGGATAATATTAACATTTACCTGTTCGGAAATGAGCAGGAAATGGAGTTGCTATCGGGATGGCATGAGAAGTACAACACAATTTCAGTTACAGAAATTCTGACACTCGAACAGGAGCTATATCTGATGTCGAGGCTAAACGTATTAATTTCCATGGATTCGGCAAACATGCATCTGGCATCACTCGTGCGCATCCCGGTGATTTCAGTCTGGGGGGCAACTCACCCTTGTTTTGGCTTTTACGGATTTAAGCAATCTCCTGGAAATGCCGTGCAGATAGATCTGGAGTGCCGTCCTTGTTCGGTTTATGGGAACAAAACATGTGCCAGGGGAGATTTGGCATGTCTTAAAAGTATAAGCTCCAACTTGATATATTCTAAAATTATGAGAATAATATGAGAATAGGGTTTGATGCTAAGCGATTCTTCCACAACACACGCGGTCTTGGTAATTACAGTCGCGATACCCTGAGGCTGCTGACGGAAAATTTTCCGAAAAATGAATATTTGCTCTTTAATCCGAAAGAGAGTCATAAATTTGCGGTTTCTATGCTGAAAAATGTCAGAGAATTGCGGCCTGAATCTCTTATAGGGAAAACAATTCCCTCTTTTTGGCGCAGTATGGAAATTTGCAGTGACATAAAAAAATATAAAATTGATATTTTTCACGGCCTGAGCCAAGAGCTGCCTATAGGTATTAAACGTACCGGTGCAAGATCGGTTGTTACTTTCCATGATGCCATTTTTATTCGATATCCTGAGCTTTATCCTTACTACTATCGGAAAATATTTGAACAAAAAAATAAATACTCTTGTCGTAATGCTGACAGGATTATTGCCATTAGTGAGCAAAGCAAGCGTGACGCTATTGATTTTTTTGGAGCAGATGAAAAGAAAATATCTGTAGTTTATCAAGGTTGTAACTCAATCTTTTGGAATTCAGTTGATAATGACAAGAAACAGGCAGTTCGTAAAGCTTATCGGTTGACAAACACTTTTTTGTTGTATGTGGGAGCTATAGAAAAACGTAAAAATGCGAGGCTCATTATTGAAGCACTCCATCGCAAGTCGCTGGAAATACCACTTCTGATTGTGGGAAAACCTAGCAACTATATGGATGAACTAAAGAAAATAATCAGTGATTATAAAATGGAACAACAGGTAATATTCCGTCATAATGTTGATACAGCTGACTTACCTGCAATATATAGTGCTTCCGCAGCTTTTATTTACCCTTCTCTTTTTGAGGGATTTGGTATTCCGGTATTGGAGGCTTTAGCGACTGGAACCGCGGTTATCACCTCGCGTGGAAGTTGTTTTGAGGAGACCGGCGGAGACGCAGCCATCTACGTGGATCCTTTGGATGCCGATGAACTGGGAGAAGCAATTGAGCGTGTCCTTACGGACAATATCGTTCGTAACCGGATGATTGCAAAAGGAAAAGAACATGCTGAAAAATTCAGGGATGATAGAATTGCATCATCTTTAATGGAGGTCTATGATTTACTTAAACATTAACAAAACTATTTCAAGTTAGCTGATCTCTATTTTATTAAACTTTCTAATGTATTACAGTTGCATCTGAACCTATTAGTGAAGTTATTTTTTTAACTTTGTTCAGCTCGTTTTGCTATTGCCTATAACAAACAAGCTTGTTTTATGCTAATATGGCTATTTACTCATTTATTGCAAGCAAACATGAAGGGGGGCTAATGTTTTTTTATTCTTAGCTGATTCCAGTATTTTACGAAAAAAAGTCGTGGAAGCAATTTTAATTTGGTTTTAAAATCGTCTAGTTCCATCACTATAGCTATATTCTCTGATAATCCATTTACACGTTGAGTGTGCGATAGTCCCGATTTATCGTAAACAACAATGGGGATATCAATCTTTTTGAAGATAACTTTGTCCAAAATCAATTTTTTATAGAATTTAAAGTCAGACGACAGTCGGTACTTTTCATCAAACGGATATTTTTTAAGTTGTGAAGTACGGGTAAAAACAGCCTGATGGCAAAACGGCATCCGGTGAATGTTTTTGATTTCGGAGGGTGCCTCTTTTAAAATATGAGAGCCGTCTCTTTCCGTCAAAATATTACCATAAAAAACATCTGCAGGCATTTTTAGGAAACCGCTTACATATTCAAGGACATTGGCATTAGCGAAAATATCTCCTGCATTCATAAAAATGACCCACTCTCCCGATGCTTTATTTACAGCTTTGTTCATAGCATGATAAATGCCATCGTCTTTCTCAGAAACAAGAATATCTATTGAATCACGATATTTCTCTATAATTTCTAATGTACTATCGGAAGATGATCCATCTATTACAATGTACTCTTTATCTGAAAAATTTTGATCTATCACGCTCTGAATGGTTTTTTCTATCACCTTCTGAGCATTAAAGCAAACAGTAACAACGGATATAAGCATTTTTGAATCCTAAAAAATCTTTTAATTAATCTTATAAATTATTCTGCCGGTAAAAGTATAACAAATCTTTTTAATGGAAATGTATTTAACTGAAAAATATTTCTACGGAATAAATCTGTTGCAGGAATTAAACTATTTGATTAATTTTGTGTCTCAGTTACTGGCCGGGTTTCAAAGATCAACATAAAACCATAGTTGCAAAACAGCAAGTGAACTGTTATTAAGCTACTGGTATTTATGTGTTATAATATTTAATGGGGTTGACCGGTTTTGACAGCGGGTAGAAGAGGTTTGTAAGCATGCAGTGCGTTGTCGGTTTGCACTTTAATCTCAAACGTCAAACAATTAACTGGCAATAATAATTACGCTCTTGCTGCGTAACCGAAGTACAGTAGGTTAATCGCTTAATTCTGCCACAAGGTGGCGGAACAAGACATCACCCGGAAGCTGTGGCTTCGAAGCGTTCCGATCAGGTGGTGCAGGCAAATCGGAGATAGGATTGGAGAGGCTTCGGCTCCTTTCCGAAAAATTAGAAGATAAGGATTGAGTATGATGGCTTCAGTCGCGCTCTTTCCTGACAAATAAAATGAAGATAAGCATGTAGAAAGCAGATTGCTTCCTCGTTTGGACGAGGGTTCGAATCCCTCCAACTCCACATGGTTTGGTAAGTCGCACATAATCAACGTGCTGGAGTAGTTTGATTGTCTATGAATTGTCTGTCAGACATTTATAGACAATTATTTTTTAACGGTTGCAGGAAATGGTATTCGTAGAACAGCTCGATACAAAGAACTGGTTGATACCGGTGGTTTGAGATACTGTAAAATAAAATGGGAGGAAAACCTGTTTTGTTTTTCTCCTATCCAATTTCATGATTTGGTGTCGTGAAGCTCTCTTATTAATTCATCTTCATCTATTTATTTCCCCGGCTTCCCTGTCCGCTTCTGAAGTTAGTTACCTCTTTCTGGATAAAGCTTCTCTCGGCTTGCTGAGCTCTATATAGCTTCTCGGGAGAAAGCACCTTTTCGAATTTTGCAGAATACTCTTTGTCAAGTGCTGCTTCTCTGAGCTTTACATCCACATCGTCATCCAGCATCTTTCTGTATTCTTCCTCTGAGATGTTGTTGTTATCCTTAATACGATCAATTTTATCTCTGTGGCGCTTATGCAGATCGAACTTCTTTTGTGTCAACTCATTGTTCAGAGGGAAATATTTATTTGCCTCTTCCTGAGTTAGTCCGGCTTCCTTCTTTATATATTCCATTTTTCTCTTTTCGTAATCAGCCATGTTCATTTTTCTGTTCTGGGCAGATATTGTAAAGGAGAATACCGGAAGCATCAGCACCGAAAAAAGCAATACAATACTTTTTCTCATAACAAAAATCCTTTAAAAGATGTATGATAATTATTAGTTTAAATAATATTGTTTGTACATGTAATCGAAGTAGCCGTCATTTATCATTTGTTCTTCCAGATACTGATAGAATTCCTCTTCGGTTATCTGAACAGTTGACCAATAATTATCAACTTGAGGCGATCCGGTGAGTGTTTGTTCCGGAACATTCTGATAGTCTGCAATATTGCTACTCTTATTTTTTTCTTTAATCAAAAAATTTATGACAACATACATACCCACGAACATGGCAGCCATATAAACCCAGGGTTTTACCCTATCCCACATGGTAATAACCTGTGGTTTTATAATCTCCCTCTCCGGCAGGCGATTTATTATTTCTTCATTAAATTGTGCGAAATAATTTTCGGGTACTTTAAAAGGAGTTTTAGTTTTATCTATTTCTTTTAATTTGTTAAATTTGGTTTCCATACCTTTTATTTTTTCGCTGTACTGATAAATAGACTTAACGATAGGTAAAAGGTTTAATGTGTTTTGTCCAAAAATTTTTCAATTTTCTTTACAGCATGATGGTACGATGCTTTCAGGGCGCCAACTGAAGTACCAAGTATGTCGGACATATCTTCATATTTCATCTCGTCAAAGTATTTCATCTGAAAAACAAGTCGTTGCTTTTCGGGAAGGGTAAGGATGGCTTTCTGCAGGAGTAATTGTGCTTTATCACCGTCAAAATATTCGTCTCCTTCTATCGTGTTTAGCAGAAAAGAGTCATCATCGTCAATGGAAACGTTATTCTGGCTTCTCTTTTTGTTCAGAAAGGTGATGCTTTCGTTAATAGCAATACGATATAACCAGGTACTAACCTTGGCCTCACCCCTGAAATGATCAAGATTTGTCCAGGCTTTTATGAACACATCCTGAAGGATATCGTTGGCATCATCGTGAGACAAAACCATTTTTCGTATCTGCCAGTAAAGCCTTTCGCTGTATTCAGACACAATACCGGCAAACGCTTTACGAGCTGTGCGCGGGTTGCGCAACTCTTCCAGTAGCCGTTCCTCGTTATTTATTTCCATATTTGCGGAATTCAATCTAAAGATAAAAATTTTTTGTAATATTTATCTCAGATGTTATCACCTTTTTCGAACCATGTAATAAAATTCTGTGCGATATCGGTATTTTGTTGCCACCATTCATATGAATCGTGGTAGTACGAAACGCTGATATAGCGGCAGAATGTGTCATAATAATCAGATTGAAATATATGTGAGAAAAAGGGAATGTAAAACGTCCATAATACTCCCTCTTTAGAACTATTATTATCTCTCTTGCTTTCTTTATCAATGACCTGCATAATCTCTTTGTTGACAGTCTTGAAAAGTGTAAATTCACTTTCTTCTTCAGGTGTATTTTTCAATGAATCAAGAGCAGTGATGATGGCATGGTAAACAAAATTTCGGTTTAATCCTTCCTCTATGCTAAGTGGAGGAATTTCTCCATGACTCGACGATTTGGTTGTTTTACGAATCAACTGCTGTTGAATAAAAGATCTTTCCAAGGGCTCTTCAGTAATTTTTATTCGCATGGTGCGCAACATCTCCTCGAACGCGTTTTTAGAACGCTTGCTGTCTGGTTCCAGCAGAAGAAACATCTGGAACGAGAGTATGCTCTGGACCCATAATCCTTTGTCGTTCAAAGCATATGCGTTAAGAAGGAAGGCGTCGCTGTGCGATTTATCCAGGTCGATTGATTTTTTTATATGTCCGATTGCATTTTCAATATCTCCTTTTTTGTAATGGTTAACAGCCAAATTGAAATGAAGTAGATATTCATCACCGTTTTTTATTAATCCTTCTTCAAGGAGATTGATGGCATCTTCCAGCCGGTTCATTCCTGCCAGTGCTTCACTTTTTACAGCGTAAGCACCGGTTGAAAGCTCTTTATTCTTTGAATTAATTACTACAGTACTGAATTTCGATGCATTTTGATAATCATTAAGTGCCAGATATGACAATGACAGTTCATAGGTTGCATGAATATCTTTTGGATCAATTTCAAGAGCTTTTCTGTATTTCCCGATAGCGCTCTTATATTCACCCGCATCGTGCAGTTCCACACCTTCCTGAATGAGCTTTTGTACGTTGGCACTCTGCCCATATAATAGGATTGAGAAAGTGCCCACTAAAAAAGTGATTGTAAATAAGGTTCTCATCATCGTAAAAATTCATTTGGGTTGATAAAAGTAAGACAAAAAAAGTAATTCTGGATTTATATTTATAGAAATGGTGTAAATTGTAACACTTATAAACAAATTTTATGTACAAGTATCGGGTTTTTTACTTTTTTTGGTGACAGTAACTTTTCCATGTAGCTCCGTTTTTATATAAGACATAAGGAAAAGTTGTTTAATTTTGTAGTCTCATTTTTATGGCTGAAAAACTGCTTTTGAGACGAGAAGTACAGATTAGATTTTTGCATTCAGCAGAAGAACTTGCTCCTAAAGCCCAAAATATCAAATAGTTTATAAATGATAATACTTAGGTAAATGTTTATTTCGACACCAGACAATACTGGATAAAGATTACTGATTTTCGGCAAAACCAATTCTGCCGGCAATTATTTATATATGGCAAATCGAGACATTTGCTTGGCTATTAAGTTTATGAAAGTCAACAAAGTGAGCAAGATTTTTGAGTAAAAAACCAAAACGCTTTCTATTATTATAAAATAAAATATTATGCAGTATATTCAGGTACAATTTGATTGTAATCCGGCAAATGAGGTTATAACCGATGTTCTGGCAGCACTTCTGGCTGAGATTGGATTTGAGACATTTGTTCCGGCAAACAGAGGTTTGGATGCCTACTTACCGGCAACCCTGTTTTCGGAGAAAGAGATTGATGATCTTCTTTCGAAATTTCCCATGGAAGCAACAATCACCTATTCATCCCATGCAATGGAAGATAAAGACTGGAACGAAGAGTGGGAGAAAAACTATTTTCAGCCTATTGTAATCGATGAAAAGGTATGCATCCATAGCTCTTTCCACCGGCCGGAAAAGGAGTATGAATACAACATTCTTATCGATCCTAAGATGGCTTTCGGAACCGGCCATCACCAGACCACCGGTTTGATGATGAAAGAGATTCTAGCCATGAACCTGGCAGGTAAATCGGTTCTTGATATGGGATGCGGTACGGCTTTGCTGGCAATATTAGCATCGATGAAAGGGGCTGAGCGCGTTACAGCTATCGATATAGATGAGTGGGCCTATAACAATGCTCTTGAGAATGTGCAACTGAACGGTACTGAAAACATTCGAGTGTTGCAGGGAGGTGCCGGGTTGTTAGGCTCTGAAACATATGATGTAATTTTAGCCAATATCAACAGGAATATTCTTTTAAGGGATTTTCCATTATATGTTAACGTGCTAAATGTTGGCGGACAGATTGTTATGAGCGGGTTCTTCGCAGAGGATATCCCTGCCATCCGCGCCAAAAGCGAAGAATACGGCTTAGTATATCAGCACTTTTTGGTGATGGATCAATGGGTTGCTGTTTCGTTTCGTTTTTGAATTAAATAAAATAAGTATTACCTTTGCGCAACTTTAAAAAATTGATATTATTTAGGTTATTTACAAATGGAGTGGTTAGTAGAGTTAGTTACAGGTTCTGGGATTGCGCATTCAATATTAGTTCTTGCTCTTGTTATTTCCGGAGGTTTATTACTGGGGAAAATAAAAATATTTGGTATATCGCTGGGGACAACATGGATACTTTTTCTTGGTATATTTTTAGGACATCTTGGACTGGAGGTTAACGGTGAGGTATTGCACTTTCTGAAAGAGTTTGGGCTTATCCTTTTTATCTATTCCATTGGAATGCAGGTGGGCCCCAGCTTTTTTTCTTCGTTCAAGCAGGGAGGAATGACACTGAACCTGCTGGCATCGGGTGTTGTAATACTTGGAGTTTTAACAGCATACGTTATTCATCTTGTTAATGGAATACCCATTGTAACCATGGTGGGTATCCTTTCGGGTGCTGTAACCAATACACCTGGCTTGGGTGCGGCTCAGCAAACATATACCGATATTACCGGTTCAACCGATCCTTCTATTGCCACAGCATATGCCGTGACCTATCCGCTTGGAGTAGTGGGGATAATAATGAGTATTGTATTTTTCAGATATATATTCAAAATTGATCTTCACAAAGAGAATAAAAGGCTCGATGAAAACAGCGAATCCAAAATGAATGAAGCACATATGTTCTCGCTTCAGGTTAAGAATCCCGCCATTTTCGGAAAGAATATACATGAAGTAAAAACACTTATTGACAAGGAATTTGTGATTTCCAGGGTTTTACACTCACAGACAAATGGACTGGCGGTACCGCGTACAGAAACAATATTGAATGAGGATGACAAAATTATGGTTGTTTCAAACCTTAAGAATATTGATGTTATTGAAGCTCTCATAGGAAAGCTTATAGATATGGGTAGGGAGGAGTGGAATAAGCTCGATTCACAACTTGTTTCCCGCAGAATTAACATCACCAAATCCGAGATCAACGGCCGATCAATAGGTAACCTGAAATTGAGAAATATTTTTGGAGTAAATATTACACGTGTGAATCGCGCCGGTGTCGACCTTATTGCCGATTCGAGGCTCCAGCTGCAGTTGGGTGACCGTGTAACGGTGGTAGGGGCTGAGTCAGATATTGCCAACGTTGAAAAATTTCTTGGAAACTCTCTGAAACGGCTTAGAGAACCCAATCTTATATCAATATTTCTGGGAATAGCACTGGGTGTATTAGTGGGAAGCATCCCTTTTATGTTACCCGGTATTCCTCAGCCTGTGAAACTTGGGCTTGCAGGCGGCCCGCTTATCATATCAATTCTGATAAGTAAATTCGGCCCTAAATACAAGCTTGTTACATATACCACTATGAGTGCAAACCTGATGTTACGGGAGATAGGTATTGCAATTTTCCTTGCTTGCGTGGGATTGGGTGCCGGTGAGAATTTTGTAGAAACAGTAGTTAATGGTGGCTACAAATGGATTGGCTATGGCGCTATCATCACCGTGATTCCATTATTGATAATTGGTACTATAGGAAGAAAGGTATGTAAGCTGAACTATTTTACACTTATGGGATTGATTGCAGGCAGTATGACCGATCCGCCAGCATTGTCATATTCAAATGCGACAGCCGGAAATGATGTGCCTTCAGTGAGTTATGCAACCGTATATCCACTTACGATGTTTCTCAGAGTAATTACGGCGCAACTGCTTATCCTTCTTTTTATTTAACTTAAAGCTGCCATTATTGTTCTGGCAGCTGATTATATTTGATGCGCGAATTAGTGATTGTTGTATTTCTAAATGTGAAAATGTGACGGTTGGTGCTACAAAAAACATGTTTTATCGCCATCGTTTCGGGCACGCTTGGGGAGGGCAGGAAGTATTATAGTGTAGCAAGAGATATGTTTTGTCGCAATCGTTTGCACTGTTTTATGAGTAAAAGTTGCATGTAATCACTTCTTTCGTTGACTAATAGTTGTAGATTTGTTCTGAATCTAAAATAATTTAATACGCATAATACGTTAAAAAAGAAGAAAATCTTACTAAACGAAAGAAACAGAATGGTACTTCTTACTTTTCAAATTGATTATCATACCACATGGGGTCAGTCGGTATGCCTCTGTGGTTCTATTCCCGAACTGGGTAATTATAATGAAACCGATGCTGTTGTCCTTTCGAATGATGGCGACAGGTGGTATACGGAAATTAATGTATCAGAAACGGCGGAGCTTCAATACTACTATTTTATCAGGCAGGGGAACAGTACCATTCGACGTGAATGGGGAAGCAACCGAAGACTTAACGTCATTGAAAAGATTAAAGAGTATCTTGTTCAGGACCTTTGGAAAAACAGGCCATACCACACCTATTTATACTCATCGGCTTTTACAGAAAGTATATTTTTTCATGAAAAAGAGCCTCTACCCTCAGAATATTACTCTCAAACAGTTTTATTGAATGTAACATGTCCTTATGTATGCAGGGACCAGATCCTTTCCGTGAGCGGCGATTGCGAGGCATTGGGCGGATGGGACTTAAAAAAAGCCAAAACACTATCGCTCGTGAATGACGGCGAATGGCAGATAGTGCTTGATGCTGAGGAACTGCCCGAAACATGTTATTATAAGTTTGTCATTCTCGATAAAAAAAGTGGAAAAGCCATTCACTGGGAAGATGGTGGAAACCGCATTCTGTATGCAGGAAAGGCTCATAAAAACTACAGGCTCTTTGCTGAGATGGCTCTGCAATATCATCATCATCACTTTTCATATAAGGGAGTGGGTACTTCAATACCTGTTTTCTCGTTGAGAACAAACGAAAGCTTTGGAGTGGGCGATTTTACCGATTTGCACAAGATGATAGACTGGGCAGTGGCTACCCGTCAACAACTTATTCAGCTGCTTCCGGTGAATGATACCACGTCCACGGGCACATGGTGCGACTCATATCCATACAGTGGTATATCAATTTATGCACTCCACCCAATATATTTGGGGTGCATGGAATATCCTTTAAAAGATAAGAAGAAGCTTAAAGATTACAGGGAAGAGGCGGAACATCTTAACTGCCTACCCAAGTTGGACTATGAAAAGGTGCTTAAGCTCAAGAGACGTTACAGCAGGGATCTCTTCGTGCAGGATGGTAGGGAAGTACTGTCTTCGGAAGAATACATCGTATTTTATGAAAAGAATAAAGCCTGGATCTTTCCATATGCATGCTACTGTCTGCTGCGCGATAAAAACAGTACGGCTGACTTTAGAAACTGGGGTGAATTCAGTAGTTACGATGAAGCCCGCTTGAAACGGATGCTTGAAGTTTATCCGGAAGCGAAAAATGAGACTAATTACTGGTTCTTTGTGCAGTTCCTGCTTCACAAACAATTTTCCCGGGTAAAGAAGTATGCTCACAGCAGAGGTGTAACACTCAAGGGAGACATTCCTATCGGAATAAGTAGAAACAGTATTGATGCGTGGACCAATCCCAATCTGTTTAATATGGATACGCAAAGCGGTGCACCGCCCGACGACTTTTCATTCTTTGGCCAAAACTGGGGATTTCCTACTTACAACTGGTATGCGATGGAGGAGGACGGGTATGCATGGTGGATAAGCCGATTCCAAAAAATGGCGGACTATTTTGATGCATACCGTATCGATCATATCCTGGGATTTTTCCGTATCTGGGAAATACCTCTGGATGCCGTACAAGGACTATTAGGCCACTTTAACCCGGCATTGCCCTACTGGGCTGAAGAGATTAACCGGGCAGGTATTCCTTTCGATGAAGAGAGAATGGTAAAACCGTTTATTCATGAACATTTTTTACCGGATATTTTTGATAAATATACCAAAGAAGTAAAGGAGAATTACCTGGAGGTATCGGGTTGGCAGCGTTTCAAGCTAAAGCCGTTTTGTGATTCTCAAAAAAAAATCAAACACCTATTTGATAGTAAGTCTGACAAGAAAAGCCGACTTATATGCGATGGTCTTCTATCTCTTTGTACAGAGGTCCTTTTTATTCGAGATCCACTTGATCAAAATCGTTTTCATCCGCGCATTACGGCACAATACACCTATTCGTACAAGTATCTGGATGATAATGTAAAAGAGGCTTTTAATCGCCTTTATGTCGAATTTTTTTACAACCGTCATAACTATTTTTGGAGAGAACAGGCAATGAAAAAACTGCCTGTGCTTATTTCATCTACACCGATGATGGTATGTGGAGAAGACCTGGGTATGGTGCCCGACTGTGTACCTTCGGTAATGCATGAATTGCAGATATTGAGCTTGGAGATTGAACGAATGCCCAAAGATCAGCATGCTACTTTCACCGACCTGCAAAAGCTTCCTTATCTCTCCGTTTGTACTACATCAACACATGATATGTCGCCCCTCCGTTTATGGTGGACTGAAAACCGGGAACTAACACAACGTTATTATAATGAGGTACTGCATCGAGAGGGTACCGCACCGGCCGAATGTAATACAGCAATCTGCCTGCAGATTATTGAACATCATCTCCAATCATCGGCCATGTGGGTCATTCTTCCCTTGCAGGACTGGATGTCGATAGATGAAAGGCTTCGTAATCCCGATATTGCGGACGAAAGGATTAATGTGCCCGCCAATCCTTCGCATTACTGGCGCTACAGAATGCATATATCGCTTGATGACTTGCTCAAAGAGACCACATTCAATAAAAAAGTGGAGGCAATCTCACGGAGATAAAGGAGATAAAGGAGATAAAAATGACAGGTTTAGAGTAAACATGAAAAGAGGGTAAAAACACATTATGTTTTACCCTCTTTTTACAGTTATGCTGTATAGTGATTGTTACGCTTTTCCTGCGCTACCCAATACATTTTCAGTTTTGTGCATGTAGAGCTTTTTCAACTCTTCACGTGCCGGGCCGAGATATTTTCGTGGATCGAATTCAGCCGGTTTGGTTGCAAATACCTCACGCACGGCAGCTGTCATAGCAAGACGGCCGTCAGAGTCGATATTTATTTTACATACAGACGATTTTGCAGCTCTGCGCAATTGCTCTTCGGGTATGCCGATAGAGTCATTCAGCTTACCTCCATATTTGTTTATGGTTTCCACATACTGAGGCGGAACGGATGATGATCCGTGAAGAACGATGGGGAAGCCCGGAATTCGTTTTTCAACCTCTTCAAGAATATCGAAACGCAAAGGAGGAGGAACCAGTACACCATCTTTGTTGCGTGTGCACTGCTCGGGAGTGAACTTAAAGGCTCCGTGTGAGGTGCCGATAGAGATTGCAAGTGAGTCTACACCGGTGCGTTTTACAAAGTCTACAACTTCATCCGGTTCGGTATATGTGTGGTGTTCAGCCTGCACGTCATCTTCAATGCCGGCAAGTACACCCAATTCTCCTTCCACAGTAACATCATGCTGATGGGCAAAATCGACCACCTTTTTTGTCAATGCAACATTTTCCTCATAAGGGAGGTGAGAACCGTCTATCATTACTGATGAGAAACCGTTTTCTATACAATCTTTACAGAGTTCAAAGCTATCTCCATGGTCGAGATGTAGAACAATTGGAATTTCGTAGCCAAGTTCTTTGGCATATTGAACAGCTCCCTGAGCCATATAACGCAACAGTGTCTGGTTGGCATATTTACGTGCACCGCTTGACACTTGCAGAATCACAGGGGACTTGGTTTCAACACAAGCAGATATAATGGCCTGCAATTGTTCCATGTTGTTGAAATTAAAAGCGGGGATAGCATATCCGCCATCAATAGCTTTTTTAAAAAGCCCTCTTGAGTTTACAAGACCCAATTCTTTATAACTTACCATTGTACTAATTGTTTTTTATTTTTAAGAATTATCAAAATATTATCACAAAAATACGATTAAATCTGTAATTAGAGAAATTATAATCCGAAAGAGTGTTTAAAAATGATTATCAGGTGGTGAAAAAAACAAAATCCATCTGATTGATAATTACCAAAAACGGTTGTTAAACAAATTATTTTTGCTATTTTTGTCTTTCGATAAGTCAGCTTACAGATCATTATTCAGTTGAGGACAATATCTTTCAAGTTAACTATCACTTATTCTAATATTATTTTACTTTAACTTACAATTTAGTTATTATGATTATAGGAATACCTAAAGAGATTATGCGGGGTGAAGCCCGTGTTGCTGCAACTCCAGAAACCGTGAAAAAATTTGTTAAGGATGGGTTAACGGTCCTTGTGGAAACCGGAGCAGGAGAAAATTCCCACTATTATGATGAGCAATATGCAGGCGTAGGGGCTGAACTGATCCCCGGCCCGAAGCAACTATTTAAAAGAGCCGACCTTATTCTGAAAGTAAAAGAACCGCTGTTCAACGAAAAAGAAAACAGGCACGAAGTGGATATGATGCACCGGGGACAGTATCTCATCACCTTTATACATCCTGCCTCTCCCGGAAATCATGAGATGGTGAAAAAACTTGCCGGAGCAGGTGTGACGAGCCTTACTCTTGATGGTATTCCGCGTATATCGAGGGCACAGCATATGGATGCTCTCACCTCAATGAGCACGTGTGCCGGATATAAGGGAATGATAATGGCTGCAAATGACCTTCCCTGCTTTATGCCGCAAATGTTCACAGCTGTGGGAATGCTTAAACCTGCCAATGTACTCGTTATAGGTGCAGGGGTAGCGGGATTACAGGCTCTGGCAACTGCTAAGAGGCTGGGTGCGGTAACCTATGCCATGGATATCCGTCCCGCTGCAAATGAGCAAGCTAAGAGCCTTGGCGCCAAAGTGATTGATTCGGGTGTACCTGCTGAGAAGGCTATGGGTGAAGGGGGGTATGCTAAAAAGCTATCAGAAGAGTGGATACAGAAGGAAAGAGAGACGTTGAGTAAAGTACTATGTGAGATGGATATCATCTTTCTTAGTGCGCTGATACCCGGCAAGGTAGCTCCAATACTCATCACTGAAAATATGGTGAAAGAGATGAAGAAGGGTTCTGTAATAGTTGACATCTCAATAGACCAGGGGGGGAACTGCGAGATCACCCCTGCCGGAACAAAGGAGGTGAAACACAATGTGACCATTGGTGGCATAAAAAATATTCCCGGCTTAATACCTGCAAGCTCCACCTGGATGTTTGCAAATAATGTTTATAATCTGGTGAATTATCTTATTAAAGAGGGTCAGATAGTGCTTGATCTTAAAGATGAGATAACAGGATCGATTCTGGTGACTCATAACCACGAGGTAGTACATGAGGGCGCACGTGAAGCTATGGGATTATAATATTCAAAAAAAGTTATATACATCAAAAATGCATTAGCGGTTAAGCAGATGCTTAATTACATTTTAAACAGTTGAAAAATTATGAATCCAATCTTTTTAGTACTGGTTTTTATTGCCGCATCAGTTGTGGGTTACCTGATTATTAAAAATGTACCCAGCCTGCTGCACACCCCTTTGATGTCAGGCATGAATGCATTGTCGGGCATCACCCTTCTTGGAGCAGTGGCTGCAGTAGGGTTGTCTCTTATAGCTGTTGACAGCGGAGGTAGGCTGTTGGGGCAATTGTTGGGCGGTATAGCCATTATTGCTGCGACGGTGAATGTGGTGGGCGGTTTTGGAGTGACTCACAGAATGCTTAAAATGTTTGATAAAAAGAAGAAAAAATTATGAGCAGTACTGTTTATATCATCATCTGTGCACTGTTGTCTGTTGCCGTTTTGTTAGGTATTTCGCTGATGAGCAGAGTTAAGACGGCTGTCGCTGGAAATCTGATTAGTGCTTTTAGCGTTTTTTTAGCTATTATAGTCACATTACTCTTCAATAATATTCTAGAGTCGTGGAGTATTTATCTTTTTATGCTGGTAGGTGTTCTCATTGGAGGTGCATTTGCCGTGAGGGTAAAAATGATACAGATGCCTCAGCTTGTTGCGTTGTTCAACGGTGTAGGGGGGCTTGCTTCTGCTCTGGTGGGCATACTCTCTCTCCTGGGTATAGGAATTATAGCTGGAGAGTATCTGGTTTTTGTTAATGTAACATCTGTACTGGCAATTATAATAGGCCTGGTTACTCTTACCGGAAGCCTGGTGGCAGCAGGCAAACTTCATAAGCTTCTGCCTCAGAAGCCAGTGATCTGGAAAAATCATTCTGCAATATTGAACTTCAGTCTGATTGTTCTGATAATGACAGCTATCTTTTCCGCTTTTTCGAAAAATATTTCCTTCGGTGTGGAGATAGCGTTGGTTGTAAGTATTATTGTAAGCTTACTTTTCGGATATGCTTTTGCCATTAGGGTTGGGGGTGCCGATATGCCCATAACCATATCTTTGCTAAACTCGTTGAGCGGTGTTGCAGGTGCCATTGCCGGTATGGCGGTCAGCGATCTCTTGCTTGTCTCAGTGGGTGGTATTGTAGGGGCTTCAGGGCTTTTGCTTACACAGATTATGTGCAGGGCAATGAACCGGAGCCTGAAAGATATTCTCACCGGCAAGACATCGGTTACTGGAAAAATAGCGGTTACAGGAAAGATCCCTGATCAGATTGGCTTATCTCATGATGTTATTACTGGTGCCGCGGTTCCTGGCAATGATGAACATGAACCCATAGAGGTGGCATCTGTGGAGGTGTCAGAAAAAACAACCGAAGAGATATTGAAATCGGCAAAATCTGTAATTATTGTACCCGGTTACGGTATGGCACTTGCTCAGGCTCAACACCTGGTACGCCAGCTTGCCGACATTCTGGAGGCTAACGGTGCCGAAGTCAAGTATGCTATTCATCCTGTAGCCGGACGTATGCCCGGTCATATGAACGTACTTCTTGCTGAAGCTGATGTTCCCTACGAAAAACTGTTTGAAATGGATGCAGTAAATGATGATTTTGTTACAACAGATGTTGCCATAGTTATTGGTGCTAATGATGTAATAAATCCTGCTGCCCGTGAAGCAAAGGATACACCCATCTTTGGCATGCCGGTACTGAATGTTGATCAGGCCAAGGAGATTTTTATCTGCAATTACGACCTCAACCCTGGGTATGCAGGTGTAGACAACCCTCTCTACAGACGAACCGAAGGTCTTCATCTGCTTTTGGGCGATGCAAAAGATTCACTTAATGAAATAATAGCCAAACTGAATTGAATTGAGAATACCCAACTAAGTATAGTAATAGGGTATAAGCATGTTTTAGGCATTCATAACGCAATTAAAGATATTCTTAGTAAATAGTGAAAGATTTATTAAGAATATCTTCTGTTTTTTTGCAGATAACAAAAATTTCTTTTTCTTTGCTGTACATATTAACTTCGCTGATAGCGTTAATATAAACGAGCAGGGGAAATTCTCGCTTGTTTTATGCCATTGCGAGAAGAGAACTAAGTTAAATGAACCTGATACGAATCAATAATGGAAAATTTAAATAAAGAAAACGAGATACAAATTGAATTGAGCGACGAGATAGCTCAGGGTGTATATTCTAACCTTGCAGTTATTGCCCACTCCTCATCTGAGTTTGTTATTGATTTTATTCGCATCGTCCCCGGTGTTCCAAAAGCAAAAGTAAAATCGAGAATTATCCTCACTCCTGAACATGCTAAACGGTTGTTGATGGCACTGAAGGATAATATTGATAAGTTTGAGCAACATAACGGTTCTATTCGTGTTCAGAACGATCTCGGGTTTTTGCCGCCTCTTGGCGGAATGGGGCATGCTTAAGCTTATCCCGGTGCTTTTCATGTAATGCTGCCGGCACAGCCATGTGAATGAAAGTTATTCGTAAAATGAATTCAGGTTATTTTACATGTATTGCTGATGGCACAGCCATTTTACCAGGGGCCGGAACTGTTGCTGATAGAGGCTTATATAAATCAGGCTATTTCTTAGTTAAGCATAAGGCAAAAGAGTTTGACCTTTGCTCTAATTTAAATCACAGTAATTATGGAAATAGAAATAATCAAACCCCCGGAAAAGTTCAACTGGTTTAAAATGTTTCGCGACGGATTCCTAAACATGAGCCGTCTGGGAAAGACATTGTGGATAGTGGTTATCATAAAACTAATCATCATGTTCTTTATTTTAAAACCTTTCTTCTTCCCGAATCTATTAAACTCAAGGTATAATAACGATGCTGACAAAGCGCGGCACGTGAGTACTGAACTAATTGAAAAAGCGCCATAAGCGGAATAATTAAATAAAATATACAATTTATGGATCTACTAAATGTGTTTACAGTTAATTGGTCTAGAGCGCAATTTGCTCTCACTGCAGGATACCACTGGTTGTTTGTACCGCTCACAATCGGTTTGGGGCTTATTATGGCAATAATGGAAAGCATCTATGTGAAAACAGGAGATGAGAAATGGAAAAGTGCTACCAGGTTCTGGCAGAAAATCTTCGGGATAAACTTTGCAATAGGCGTTGCAACAGGAATTATCCTTGAGTTTCAGTTTGGGACAAACTGGTCGAACTACAGCTGGTTTGTTGGAGATATATTTGGTGCTCCCTTGGCTATAGAAGGTATCTTTGCTTTCTTTATGGAAGCTACATTCATATCTATCATGTTTTTTGGCTGGAACAGGGTAAGCAAGAAGATGCATCTGGCATCAACCTGGCTGGTTTTTATCGGCGCCTCCTTATCCGCATACTGGATTTTGGTTGCAAACGCATGGATGCAATATCCTGCAGGGATGGAATTTAATCCCGAAACAGTGCGTAACGAAATGGTGGATTTCTGGGCAGTAGCCTTCTCGCCGGTAGCATATAATAAATTTCTTCATACTACCTTTTCAGCATGGGGTGTTGGTGCCAGTTTCGCAGTGGGAATATCTTCGTGGTATCTTCTTAAAAAGAGGCACGTTGATTTTGCTATAAAGACTTTGAAAATAAGTTCACTGGTAGGGCTGGTCGCCTTTGTTATGCTTGCAGTTACGGGTGATGGCTCAGCTTATCAGGTATCACAAAAACAGCCGATGAAGCTTGCAGCCATGGAGGGCCTATATGAGGGAAAATCGGGCGCCGGGCTAGTTGCTATCGGTATGTTGAATCCTGCCAAGAAAGCATACAACGATGATGTGAACCCATACGTTTTCAAACTTGAGATACCAAAGCTCTTATCACTCCTTGGATACAGAAATATTAATGCTTTCGTCCCGGGAATAAAAGATATTGTAGATGGAGGATACATACTTCAGGACGGCACAGTGGCATTGTCGTTTGAAGAGAGACAGGCCCGTGGAAGGAAGGCTATTCAGACGCTTGCAGATTATCAGGCAGCCAGAAAGGAGGAGAATGAAGCTATTAATTCTGGCAATTCAGCAGCAGCTGCAGCTGCTGCTGTGGCAGCTGCCAATTATGAAACTGTTCTAAGGGAAAACTATGCACATTTCGGATATGGTTACCTGGAAAAAGGTGAGGATCTTATTCCCAATGTGCCACTTACCTTTTACAGCTTTCATCTGATGGTGGTTATTGGTTTCTACTTTATACTGTTCTTTTTTGTAATACTCTACTACCTGTACAGGAAAAGCATGAGCACAGCCAGTTGGCTTCAGTATGTTGCCCTGTGGAGTATTCCGTTATCATATATTGCGGGACAGCTGGGATGGGTGGTAGCCGAAGTAGGCCGCCAGCCATGGACTATTCAGGATATACTTCCTGTACAATCAGCTGCTTCAGCAGTATCTCCGGGGAATGTCATCACCACCTTTATCTTGTTCGCAGTGTTATTCACAGGATTACTTGTTGCAGAGGTGACAATTATGATAAAACAGATTAAAAAAGGCCCGGATAAGTTAGTATCGAAAAATAACTGATTTTACAAGGTTGAACAGAATTAAAGATTAAAACTATGATTACATATGATTTTCTACAAAAATACTGGTGGTTCATAATGTCACTTCTGGGAGGGCTCCTTGTGTTTCTGATGTTTGTGCAAGGGGGACAGTCCATGCTTAATTCACTCTCTAAAAAGGAGGATGAAAAAAAACTTCTTGTAAATGCCTTGGGACGCAAATGGGAATATACGTTCACAACACTTGTAACCTTTGGGGGGGCTTTTTTCGCCTCGTTCCCTCTTTTCTATTCTACCAGCTTCGGCGGAGCATACTGGGCATGGATGATCCTCCTTTTCAGCTTTGTCGTGCAGGCAGTATCATACGAGTTTCAATCCAAACCTGGTAATATATTTGGAGCAGGTGCTTATCGTATGTTGCTGTTTTTAAATGGAGTGATAGGTACTTTTCTGCTTGGCGTGGTTGTTGCAACATTTTTCACAGGTTCGGAATTTACTGTAGGAAAAGCTAATATTGCTGTTTTGGGAGGTTCAGGCCCTGTTATAAGCCAGTGGCAAAATCCGCTTCATGGACTAGAACTGCTGGCCAATGTAAGAAACCTGAGCCTGGGACTCGCGGTATTGTTCCTTTCAAGAACTTTGGCAAGCCTCTTTTTTGTGAATCGCCTCGATCATAAAGATCTGGAAAAGAGATCACGCCGGTTTACCCTATATAATGGAGTACCTTTTGTTTTGTTTTTTCTTGTTTTTCTTATTTGGACACTCTTGGCTGAAGGTTACGCTTTAAACCCAGTCACAAAGGTTGTTTATCTGGAAAAAATGAAGTATTTGAGCAATTTTATTGATATGCCGATAGTGATGGTGCTCTTTATAATGGGAGTTGTGTCAGTGTTGTACGGTATCTTCAATACCGTTTTCAATTTGAAATTCAAAAAAGGTATATGGTTTGCAGGTGCAGGAACAGTAGTTACCGTAACCATGTTGTTTCTGGTGGCAGGATATAACAATACGGCCTACTATCCCTCTTCAATTGACCTGCAGAGTTCTCTAACCCTGCAAAACTCATCGTCGAGTGAATTCACTCTCTCGGTAATGGCAATAGTATCTCTCTTTGTCCCTGTGGTAGTTGCCTATATTTTCTACGCATGGAGGGCCCTTGAAAGGAAAAAACTCAGTCTTGAAGATCTTAAAACAGACGGAAATTCTTATTGATATTACAATTTCAAAATAAAACGGAGGGGGATGAATAGTCGGATTATTCATCCCCTCTTTTATTATGTCTGGCATGTTACTATGCTAATCAACATAATTGATATAATTGTTGCTAGATAATAAAATAAATTTATTGCTCTATTGCTCGATCAATCAGCTAATAAACATTATTATGCCGACTGTCGAAATGAGAGGAAAATTAACCCATCACTTTTAAAATTTAATGCAAATGTTTAGGAGCACAACAATTATTGGAAAATAACAATTTGTAGAGGCACAATAGTGATAAAAACTTTATATCAATAGCCATGTGCAAGCAGCATTCAAATAAAGGTGGTCAAGTAAAAAAATATTATAAATGATGTAAAATATTTTCCGTGTTAAACAATTACCATGAATAAACATATTTGTGAAAACAATTTACCGGGACCTGATGGAACTTGTTGAATGATTGACAAAAAGAAGTTTAGCTGATAACATCAGATTAACATAATGTTCAAAAATATGTTGTATAACATAAAGAAAATATTTGTGTATATATGTTTTTTAAATCTAATTTAGTACATAACAGATCAGTACAGATCTGAGCTCCTTTTGTCTATTCGAATGATAGGGCAGGGGAGTAATCAGCATACCTACTCAATAGTATTTAAATCAGTTATAAATAGTTAAATGGCAGGCGGATTTAATGTGTTGATTGTGAAATTTCAAAAAACAAATTACATTTGTCTCTGATATTTACAAGCTGATGGTGCACCACTTTTTAAAAATATTGACAGATGATCACAGAAGACACCGGCTATTTGAAATATTGCAAGCTATCCTTTGGGATGAGCCGCGAGGTGACTAGGCACTACAGTACTTCTTTCTACTCTGCTACACAGCTCTTTCCTTCGCCTGTTAGGGAAGCAATTCACGGTATATACGGCTTTGTGCGGTTGGCCGATGAGATCGTTGACTCGTTCCACGGCTGTGACCAAAAAATTCTGCTTGACCGGTTCGAGGCGGACTACTATTTTGCTCTGGAGCAGGGCGTAAGTTCAAACCCGGTGATCAATTCCTTCTTGCTCACCGTCAACCGCTACGGCATCGATGATGCCTATGTCCGGGCATTCCTGGCCAGCATGCGTGCCGACCTGGAGAAGAAGATTTATACCACCAGGCTCGAGACTGAATGGTATATCTATGGATCGGCGGACGTGGTGGGGTTGATGTGCCTCAGGGTTTTTTGTGACCATGACGAACAGTTGTTCGGAGAACTGGTGATGCCGGCTATGCGCCTTGGCTCAGCTTTTCAGAAAGTCAATTTCCTGCGTGACTTGCGGCACGATGTGCTGGAGCTGGGACGTATTTACTTTCCCGTCTTTTCTTTGGAGCATTTTAATGAGCAAACCAAACTGGAGCTGGTGGATGATATCAAGGCCGATTTTGCCGAGGCCCTCAAGGGGATTCGGCGGTTGCCCGACAACTCACGCCTTGCCGTTCATACTGCCTACCGATACTATGTGCGTTTACTGGACAAGATCCGTGAAACACCTGCCTGTGAATTGATTTCCAGAAGAATACGAATCCCCAATGCCGAAAAGTTCCGGTTGCTTTCCGGTGCCGTCCTCAAACACAAATTACATATGCAGATCATATGACAGAAATACAAAACCTGGTGCAATTGGTCGACGAGCAGGACAATCCTGTCGGGACCATGGAGAAAATGGAAGCACACCGCCATCCTACGTTGCACCGTGCAGTATCGGTGCTGGTATTTAACTCTTCCGGCGACTGGCTCCTGCACCGCCGTGCCGCTGGAAAGTACCACTCTGCCTGCCTCTGGACCAACGCCTGCTGTACACACCCATGGCCGGGAGAAGCACATGCCGATGCAGCCCGTCGCAGGCTGCAGGAGGAGATGGGTATCGCTGCCGAAGGAGAATTGGAGCATCTTTTCGACTTCATTTACCGGGCAAAGGTGGATAAGGAGCTGACCGAGTATGAGTACGACAGGGTCTTCTCCCTGACCAGCGATGAGGTTCCACGGCCACACCCCGATGAAGTTGATGAGTGGAGATACGTTACTTCGGAGGCGCTGCATGAGGAGTTGAGACTGTATTCAGGTCGCTTCACCGAGTGGTTTAAATTGATTTTTCAGCGTTCAGCCGGTACATGACAAAATATACCCTCAAGGAGAAGAATATGGTTCGCCGCATCGTGGTGATCTATGGAGTGGGAGTCGTCGGGTTCAGCATACCCCTTACGCACGGGGCCTTTATGCTGTTGACGCCGTTGGTATTGCTGCTCTCGTTCTTGCTGCTCATATGGTACGATAGCGGCCGCCGGAGTGGGGGGCAGCTAAAAAGGATTGTTTTTTACACCTTTGTCTTCACCGCCGGCTTCATGGTTGAGATGTGGGGAGTCAACACCGGCGCGCTGTTCGGCAGCTACCTTTACGGTAGCGGACTGGGACCCAGGATTGCCGGTACACCGCCGTTTATCGGGCTCAGCTGGGTGTTGATGATCTATCTTACATCGGCCATCTTCACCCCGATGCAGTGTAACCTGCTCGACGGCATCGTGTGGCCCTCGCTGATGATGGTGGGTTATGACCTGGTCATGGAACATGTAGCTCCCAAGATGGACATGTGGTCGTGGCAAGAGGATGTAATCCCCATACAGAACTACCTTATGTGGGGGCTGCTGGCTGTCATCTTCCATACAATACGCTACATGATGAAGGTCAGCGACCGCAACCCGATGGCATTGCCGCTCTTCATAGTGCAGACGCTTTTCTTTCTGTTTATACTGTTAATTAATTGATTCGCTGTATTATCAATTATATCGAATAGAGACTTAGATGCTTCGCTCAAGACACCACTTCTTCATCTACCCATTCTTCCAGCACTACACCCGCTGGTTGCTGAAAAGACATTTCCACCAAGTGACAGTAGAGGGTACATTCGCGGACCGGGGGTTTCCAGTGCTGCTGATCGGTAACCACATTGGTTGGTGGGACGGCTTCTGGGCGATGTACCTCAAGCTGGAGGTGGTAAAGCGCAAGATTCATTTCATGATGCAGGAAGATCAGTTGCTCCGTTTCCGCTTTTTCAACTACACCGGAGCTTTTTCGGTGAAGAGGAATAGCCGGGAGGCATTGTATTCACTCCGGTATGCATCATCACTGCTTCAAGATAAGGGCAACATGGTGCTAATATACCCTCAGGGCAGGTTGCAGTCGCTCTACTGCAAGAGCTTCCACTTCGAGAAGGGAATCGAGCGCATCCTGCAGGGTAGGGAAGGTATGGTTCAGTTGCTTATGTCGGTCAACATGATAGACTACCTGGCGCATCCGAAACCATCACTCACCATATACCTGCGCGATTATGAAGGGCAGTTCCGCCGCGAAGCGCTGGAGGAAGCCTATAACCGGTTTTATTCCGATTGTCTAACCCTCCAAACATCACGGACCGAATGACGGAATACATAGCCTGCCTTATTCTTGCCTTTGCGCTGATACAACTTTTGGTAGCACTGGTTAACCTCTTTTTCCGGGAGCGGCTGCCGGAGCGTGAAGATGCAATACAGCCGCCAAGCTTGTCGTTGCTGATACCCGCGCGCGACGAGGAGACGAACATTGTCAGGTTGTTAAACGATCTTGTTACTGTCTCAGACCGTATCCGGGAGATCATCGTCTTCGACGACCAGTCCGCCGATGATACCGCAAGGATTGTAGAAGAGTTTGCCGCACACGATTTCCGCATCCGGCTGATACGCGGTGGCGAATTGCCCGGCGGCTGGTCTGGCAAGAACCATGCCTGCTGCCGCCTGGCAAAGGAAGCAACAGGTAACTACCTCCTCTTCCTCGATGCCGATGTTAGGGTGGGAGAGGGAGTGATCGACCGTTCCATGTGCTATATGCAACGGTGGCAATGCGACCTGATGAGCATCTTCCCTACACAGGAGATGCGCTCCATCGGTGAGAAGATTACCGTGCCCAATATGCAGATTATCCTGCTCACGTTGCTGCCACTCCCGCTGGTGCGCCTATCGGGTTTATCCTCGCTGTCAGCTGCTAACGGGCAGTTTATGATGTTCAAGCGTAAAACCTATGAAGAGCTTGAGCCTCACCGGCAGTTCCCGAAAAGCCGGGCGGAGGATATCGAGATTGCCCGCTATCTGAAGCGGGAACGCAGGCGGGTGAGCTGCCTCACCGGCATTGAGGGGGTACGCTGCCGCATGTATCGCTCCCTGCCGGAAGCGGTGGAAGGTTTCTCGAAGAACGTCACATACTTCTTCGGCAACTCATCGCCGGCTGCGATCCTCTACTGGCTGGTCACCTCTCTCGGCTTCATTGTCTTCATCGTCGCGGGGAGATGTGACGGACTCTGGCTCTGGCTTGCTACCACCCTCCTCGCCCGAATTGCTGCATCATTGACAGCAGGTCTGAAGGCGGGTTACAACCTGCTGCTGTTCCTCCCGCAACAACTGATGCTGGGAGTCTTTATACTACGCTCGCTCGTCAACAAAAGAAAAAAAACGTTCCGCTGGAAGGGGCGGAGTATATAGTTGCATTCTTATTAAAAGCAACATGTGAAAAGTGAATAATCATATTTAATTAAACATAGATGTCCGAAAAAATAACAAAACTGGCTGATGCGGTAATAAAAAGTACTCGAAAGGAAAATCCGGTGACCGTCTGCTGGATGCGGCGCGACCTTAGGCTGGAAGACAACCATGCCCTCTGGCAGGCACTGCGTTCCGGTTGCCCGGTGCTGCTGCTTTTTATCTTCGACACTGAGATACTGGGTGCACTCAGGGAGAAAGAGGACCGTAGGGTTGCCTTTATCTTTTCTGCGATTGAGAAGATGAACAGGCGGCTGCGACAACAATACAACTCCGGTGTACTCTGTCTGCAGGGCAAGCCGGAAGAGATCTTCGAAAAGCTGCTGGCCGATTACCAAATTGGGGCGGTCTGCTGCAACGAGGACTACGAACCCTATGCCATCACGCGCGACCGAAAGGTGGAACAGCTACTTGCGCGAAGAGGGGTGCCGTTCCGACAATACAAGGACCAGGTAATCTTCCATAAAGAGGATATCCTCACCGCTGCGGGTAAGCCTTACATCGTCTATACGCCTTACTCCCGTGCCTGGCTGCTGAAGTATCATGTAGGGGAACAGGTATTCTATCCTTCGGAAGAAATGCTGGACAACCTGTTGCATGAGATTCCTCCGGTGCTGTCAATAGAGGAGACCGGGTTCCATGATCCCGGTTTCTGCTTTCCTCCTGCTGAGGCAGACGACGGAGTGATCGCAACCTACGATCGCACACGCGACTTTCCGGCGCTGCAGGATGGTGTAACACGCATGGGTGTGCACCTGCGATTTGGCACTGTCAGCATCCGCCGACTGGTACTGCGCGCCTCGCTACTCAACGAGGCCTACCTGAAGGAACTGATATGGCGTGAATTTTTCATGCAGGTACTCTGGCACTTCCCTTATGTAACGGAAGGGCCTTTCCGGAAGAAGTACGAGGCGGTCCTCTGGGAGAACAACGAGGAGGATTTCTACCTCTGGTGCAATGGCAACACCGGCTACCCGCTGGTAGATGCGGGTATGCGGGAGTTGAACGCTACCGGATTCATGCACAACCGGGTGCGGATGATTACCGCCAGCTTTCTCACCAAGCACCTGCTCATCGACTGGAGGTGGGGTGAGTCCCGATTCGCGGAGAAATTGCTCGACTACGATCTGGCGGCCAACAACGGTAACTGGCAGTGGGTGGCCGGTACCGGATGCGATGCTGCGCCCTGGTTCCGGATCTTTAATCCAGCGGAACAACAGAAACGGTTCGATCCACGACAAGAGTATATCCGTCGCTGGATCCCTGAGCTGGGAACGCCACAATACCCCGCACCGGTGATCGGACACACTTTCGCCCGACAACGGGCACTGGAACGATATAACGTTTAATGGCCCATAGTTGAGTCTCCTCCGATAAGTCTTTTTTCTTGAAAATTTCATAAGATGATCGTTGATATTCAATAAGTTACAAACCGATAAAATTGGGTTTTGAGGTTTTCGGAGAGGACTCATAGTTTGATGTTTAAAAATTTAAAGTTCATATTTTGAAGCTTTTAGTTGTTTTTCTGTTAATTTTTACCCTCTGCTCCGTTCTTGTAACAGCAGGAGAGAAGGAGGCCATCTACCGGGCTTACCTGAACAGTGACATGGCAACCTGGAAGCAAACCATATAAAATGAAAAAGAAAGTGATCATCACCGGCACGGGGCTTGGTGGCCTCGCTAGCGGACTGCTGCTGCAAAGCAAGGGATACGATGTGCATTTCCTCGAGAAGAACAGTTGCCCCGGAGGAAGGCTTAACCGCATCGAGAAGGATGGGTTCACCTTCGACACCGGTCCCAGCTTCTTCAGCATGTCTTACGTCTTTACCGACTTTTTGAAGCTCTGCGGTGTGGAGATGCCCTTCCGATTCGTGGAGCTGGATCCGCTCTATTCGGTGCACTTCGCCGATGGGCGCAACTTCCGCCTCTACAAGGATATCAGGAAGCTGGCAGAGCAGTTCCGCGACATCGAACCCGGTTTCGAGGCGAAGATGGAGCGCTACCTTAAGAAGTCGGGCGTCCTCTTCCACGACACCTTCGACATTGTAATCCGTAGTAATTTCGACAATTACCTCGACTACTTCGTCGCCCTGATGAAGGTCAACCCGGTGCATATCCCCGTACTGATGAAGATGTTCTGGCAACATGTTAAGGAGTACTTCGACTCACAGGAGGCACGGCAGATCGTCTCGCTGGTGGCATTTTTCCTGGGACGCACCCCTTTCGACACTATGGCTATCTACAGCCTGCTCTCATACACCGAGTTCCGGCACGATGGCTACCACAACGTGGAGGGCGGCATGTATCGGATAGTGGAGGGGATAGTAGATGTGCTGAAACAGCGAGGCGCCACCTTCCTCTTTAAAACCGAGGTCACCGCGGCAGAGGTGGAGTGTGACCGCATAACACGCCTTACCGACAGCGAGGGCAATCACTACGAAGCCGATATCTTCCTGGTCAACGCCGATGCGGCGCTCTTCCGGGGACGCGTGCTGCATAGGAAGAAGTACTCCGAGACGAAGCTGCAAAAGATGGAGTGGACCATGGGCTACCTTACTGCCTATGTCGGTATCGACCGTAAGCTGCCGGGCCTCGACCTGCACAACTACTTCCTTGGCTCCAACTTCGAGACATATGCCCATAACGTACTAAAGGACCCCGACTCGCTGCAGAAACCTTACTTCTACGTGAACGCCATCTCAAAGCATAACCCCGGATGCGCACCGGAGGGATGCGAGAGCCTCTTCTTTATATGTCCCGTGCCCAACCTGCAGTACAAGCCCGACTGGAGCGACCGTGACGAGATTGCCGACAGTATTCTGGCCGACTTATCCAAAAGAATCGGCATAGACATCATGCCCCACATAGTCACACGCACCATCTACACCCCGCAGGAGTGGGAGAAGCAGTTCAACCTCTACATGGGGAGCGGACTGGGGCTGTCGCACCGCCTAAGTCAGATCGGCGGCCTCCGTCCGAAGAACTTCGATGAGGAGTATGGAAACCTCTTTTACGTGGGCGCTTCCACCACACCCGGGGCGGGACTCCCCATGGCGGTAATCAGCGCCGAGATGGTCTGCAGGCGGATACTTAGTTGTTGATTTCTTTTTGTATTTTTGGTGCAAAAATTAGAATCATCCAGGTACTAAGGAATTTAACAACGCAAGAGATTGAGCGGCTTAATAGACAGAATTGTGAATGCACCTGATGTATGCTTGTAAAGGTGAACGCCGGTTTCGACCATTGCATTATTAAAAATACCCGTTTCCCGGAAAGGATAATGATAGGTGTATTGGTGAATGCATTTGGATATATATTTGATACAGACATTGTAAACGGTAGCGTACTACTGCAATTCTCCTTGATTCTGGACCTGTTTTTAAAGTAAACCGGACGAGTAGAGGATGAAAACAAGTTTAACTGCTTTATGCAGAACAGTACGTAAGGAGAAATGATAGGGGAGGTATGCCCCCTGCCTGCACAGTTATTAATAATAAAACAATTTTTCATCGGATGATAAATTAATAATCCGGATAAAAAGTGTAATTTTGTATCAATTATAATAAAATATTTCTCAATGGAGGAACGAAATATCATGCAGGTTTTCCTGCTGCCTGTTATGGCAGTGTTATTGTTTTTCTCTTGCAACAACAATGGAAGGAGCATGTTCAAAACTGAAAACAGTGTCGGATTTGACACAATCATGGTGGCTGAACGCAGCTATCTGGAAGAAGACACAACCAAACCATACTGCGACATAAGGGTGGAGTTTGTTTACCCTGTGAATAGCGGTAAGGCAAGTCTTGATACCCTGCAGCGTTTTTTTGTCAAAAGCATGCTGGGTCAACCGTATGACTCGCTGGCACCTGCAGAAGCGGTTAAAGCCTATGTGAATAATTATATCGAAAATTATAACTACGATGCAACTACCTACCGGGAGTCTGCGATTGATATGTTGGAGATGAATACCCTGATTCCAGGCATTGACCTCTTAGAAAGTGAACACTTCCCGGAAGATGTTTTTTACTCATACTATGAAAGCCTTTCCGATTCAATCGTATTTAATCGATCAGGAGTGCTTGCCTTTCAGGTAAGACAGTCAAACAACAAGGGGGGATCAACATCGTACGATTCGTATCGCAATTACGTGATTAATCTTAATACGGGACAACAGGTGACCGAAAACGAAATATTCAATGCCGGGTACGATATTGCATTGCAAAGCCTTATCATTGCTTCGTTACTGGATAAGAACAACGTTAAAACGGTGGAGGAACTGGAAGATCTGGGCTATTTTGGTGTCCTTGAAATTGTTCCTAACAAAAATTTCCTGTTGAATGACAAAGGGATTATTTATACATACAACAAGGGGGAGTATTCAGCTTACCAGCTTGATGCACCTCAGGTATTTATTCCCTACAGTTTGATACGGTCACTGTTGAGAGAAAACAGCATAGCTTATAAATTAGCCGGATTACAGTGAAGATTATTGAGGCCTATTTCCCGTATCTTGCAGATAATCAGAAAAAACAGTTTGATGCTCTTTTCGGGCTCTATTCTGACTGGAACGCCAAGATTAATGTGATATCCCGCAAAGATATTGATAATCTCTATCTGCATCATGTGTTGCATTCACTGGCCATTGCCAGATACACATCCTTCGCACCTGGTACGTTCATTATGGATGTGGGCACTGGAGGAGGTTTCCCGGGAATACCACTGGCCATTCTTTTCCCGGATGTGCAATTTTTACTTCTCGACAGTATAGGAAAAAAGATCAGGGTGGCGGCCGAAGTATCAAAGTCGTTGGGATTAGCAAATGTAGATGTCATACATTCGCGGGTTGAAGATGAGAAACGGAAGTTCCATTATATCGTGAGCCGCGCAGTGATGCCGTTGCCGGAACTTATAAGGCTTACACGCAAAAATATCTCCAAAGAACATATAAATGCACTTCCTAACGGGGCCTTTTCCCTGAAAGGTGGCGACCTGACAGCCGAACTGCACCCTTTTAAAAGGATTGCAGAAGTAGTCTCTCTTTCTGACTATTTTTCAGAGCCTTTTTTTGAAACGAAGAAATTGGTATATGTCCCTATCTGATGAATGTTTTATCTTTCTTTAATCATCACAGGTTGAAATACTGTACAAAAAGCAAAAGCGCCCTTCCCTACATGTTGAATATTTTATCTTTAGCTTAAAACCGGTAAATTCAAAAGAAAGCTTTATATTTGTGGTAAGAATTTCGCTTTGAGAATTGAACGGATATTGATCTTATTTGTATGAAGATAAAAACATTCGAATTTAATCCACTGGGAGTGAATACATACGTTTTGTCAGACGAAACAAAAGAGTGCGTAGTAATTGATGCAGCCTGTTTTTATGCTGATGAGAAGGAGATATTGCTTAATTATCTTTTCGACCATGACTTTGTGGTAAAACACCTGCTGAACACACATCTACATTTCGATCATATTTTCGGTGTAAACACACTTGCTTCACAGTTTGAACTCACTCTTGAGTGTCACAAAGCTGATGAATTTTTGCTTAATGATATACCAGGACAATTACGACTGTTTGGAATTCCTAACTCAAACTCAAATTATAAACCTGAAATTGGAAATTACCTTAATGACCAGGATATTATCGCTTTTGGAAATCAATCACTGAAGGTGATACATACACCAGGCCATTCACCCGGTAGTGTAGTGTTCTACAGTGAAGATGCAGGATGCGTCTTCAGCGGAGATGCTCTCTTTTACACAAGCATTGGACGTACCGATCTCCCCGGGGGCAGTTATGACGAGCTTCTTGATAGTATTCATTCAAAACTATTCTCGCTGCCTGACGAAACAGTCGTCTATTGCGGTCACGGGCCTGCTACTACAATAGGGTTCGAAAAAAAGAACAACTCTTTTGCAGGAATTGCAACCTGACACCTTAAGTGAAAATTAATTTATTGCATGAAGCGAGAATTATTAATAATAAACAATAATATAAAAACAGATTTTACCTGTATATTTCATTATGATGGAAATGGAACAATTTAAAAACCGCCATATCGGTATCAATGAGGCCGATAAAAAAAAGATGTTGGGAGTAATAGGATTGTCGTCTATGGAAGAACTTATAAATCAGGCAATTCCCTCGGATATACGTTTGGCGGAGCCTCTGTCGCTGCCCAAGGCTCTATCGGAAGCGGAGTATGCCGAAGAGATTGCTCAGATAGCATCTCAAAACCGTATTTTCACATCTTACATCGGTATGGGATGGTATGATACTGTTACTCCTGCGGCTATATACCGCAATGTGTTTGAAAACCCCGTTTGGTACACCTCATACACACCTTATCAGGCTGAGATATCACAGGGCCGCCTGGAAGCACTGCTCAACTTTCAGACAATGGTAAGTGAACTAACGGCATTACCGCTCTCAAACTGTTCGTTGCTTGATGAGGCTACTGCAGCCGCAGAAGCAGCTACTATGATGCATTCATTACGAAGCCGCGGCCAGGTCAGGAATAATGCAGATACACTCTTCGTCGATGAAAATATCTTCCCGCAAACTCTTGCCGTGCTAAAAACGCGAATGAAATATAGAGGTATTGAGATAGTTACTGGCGATTTCAGAACTGTCTCTTTAGAAAAATCTTTCTTTGGCGCTATAATTCAGTACCCAAACAGCAATGGGAACGTGGATGATTACCGTACGTTTGTGGAAAAGGCACACGCTGCCGATTGCATGGTTGCTGTGGCTACCGACCTGATGGCACTTGTGATGATTACTCCTCCGGGAGAATGGGGTGCTGATATTGCCTTTGGCAGCAGTCAGCGTTTTGGTATTCCAATGTTCTACGGGGGGCCTTCAGCTGCCTTTTTTGCTACCAGAAATGAATATAAACGCTCCATCCCGGGACGTATTATCGGAATATCAAAAGATGTCTATGGGAAAGAGGCCCTGCGCTTGGCGCTCCAGACGCGTGAGCAGCATATAAAAAGGGAAAAGGCAACCTCGAACATATGCACGGCCCAGGCTCTTCTGGCTACAATGTCGTCGTTTTATGCCGTTTATCATGGGCCGGAGGGGTTAAAAAAGATTGCCCGCCGCATTCATTCAACAACTTCACATGTGAGTGATGAGCTCGTGTCAATGGGATATACACAACTCAATGAAACATATTTTGATACACTAAAGGTTGGCCTGCCCGAAGGCATCACGTCACAGGATATTCGTGATAACGCCGAAATGAGAGCAATCAACCTGCGTTACTTCAAAGGCGGGGAGATAGGTATCAGTATTGATGAAACTACAAACAGTTACCGTGTGCATGAACTGCTGGCTGTGTTCGCAATGGCTGCAGGAAGCTCAAAAGTGTTTATGATAGATGAACTGCCGGAAAAAATAACCCTGAAAGCTGAGCAGCTCAGAAGTTCGGAGTTCCTTGCTCATCCTACCTTTAACAGTTACCATACAGAGACAGAGCTTATGCGCTACATTAAAAGGCTGGAAAGGAAAGACATCTCTCTGGCACACTCCATGATCTCACTCGGATCATGTACGATGAAGCTGAACGCTGCCTCTGAGATGCTGCCCTTGGGCTTTACCGAACTTCAGCGTATTCATCCCTATGCCCCTGTAGAACAGGCGGGTGGATATATACAGATAATTGAGGAGCTGGAGAGGATGCTCTCAGAGATCACCGGGTTTGCTGCTACAAGCCTTCAGCCAAATTCCGGAGCTGCCGGAGAATACACGGGACTGATTACTATTGCTGCTTATCTTGAAAGTATTGGCGAGGGGCACCGTAAGGTGGTGCTTATCCCTGCTTCGGCACACGGTACAAACCCTGCCAGCTCGGTACAGGCCGGTTTCATACCGGTTACGGTTGCAAGTGATCCGAAAGGGAACGTTGATATGGACGACTTGCGCCAAAAGGTTGAACAATATAAAGATGAGCTGGCTGCATATATGATCACCTATCCTTCTACCCATGGAATATTTGAGACTGAGATAAGAGAGATGTGCCGTCTTATTCACGAAGCAGGTGGACAGGTATATATGGACGGTGCCAATATGAACGCTCAGGTTGGACTCACCAACCCGGGTACTATAGGTGCAGATGTATGCCACCTCAATCTGCATAAGACTTTTGCAATTCCACACGGTGGAGGCGGACCAGGGGTGGGGCCTATATGCGTGGCTGAACACCTGGTTCAGTTCCTTCCTGGCCATCCGGTGATGTTTCAATCAGATACAAATACGGTTTCTGCAGCACCTTACGGCAGTGCAGGCGTACTTGAAATCACATATGCATATATTCGTATGATGGGTGCAGACGGTCTGAAGGAGGCCACAGAAGCTGCAATTTTAAATGCAAATTACCTGGCCGAACGGTTGAACGATATATATGGAATTGTATATCGCGGAGCACAGGGAAGGGTAGGACACGAGCTTATTCTTGACTGTCGGGGCCTGAAAGAGATATCAGGGATAACCGAGACTGATATAGCCAAGCGACTTATCGACTATGGTTATCATGCCCCTACGCTCTCGTTTCCGGTGCATGGAACACTTATGGTGGAGCCTACAGAAAGTGAAAGCCTGTCGGAGCTGGACCGGTTTGTGGAGGCTATGCTGCAGATCCACACTGAAGTATTGGAAGTATCACGCGGTGAGTATAGCCCGGAGGATAATGTACTTGTGAATGCTCCACATCCTGAATACGAGGTGGTGGCCGATGAATGGAAGCATGCTTACTCAAGGAGTAAGGCTGCATATCCATTGCCGTTTGTTGCTGAGAACAAATTCTGGGTAAATGTAGCACGTGTGGATAATGCCTACGGCGACAGAAATCTTGTCCCTTGCCTCTGTCTGGGCTGAGGTTAAGTGATAACAGTGCAAACTACATTAAAGAAGGCATTTCCCCTTTCTCGAAAACCACAAGTGGAGAGTTGGAAATGTCTTTTTTGAATCTATTTATTACCTGATCATTCACTTCCGTAAGAATTACTTTTACGCGGTTTATCATAACATCGGGATAGGCTCCTGCAAAATGCACCATCACGGGATGATCTTCGGGAATAGATTTGTTTACAAGAAATTCATCAATTTTGTCCATTACCTGCATCATCTGCCGGTAGGAATATTGAACAACCTCTATTTTGAAATCGTCAGAACCAAGAACCTTTGAAAGCCTCTCCCTGCTCTCCTCTCTGTTTGCTGTTACGGCAATAACAAAAGTGCCGCTGTTGTCAATAAATGAGCCACCGTAGTAATCGGGATAAAGATCGGGATCCGACTCTCTTTCCATCCAGTCAGGACTAAAATAGGTCATTAGCTTTTCATGCATTTCCATAGCGATACGTTCTTTAACAGCAGGGTTGTCAGATATTACCCCGGCAGTTGATCCGGGTGAGTCAAGATGACTTTTGCTTTTTTGCTGCCGGTTGCATGCAACTGAAAAGGAAAGTATCGAAAAAACAGTAATCAGGTAAAGTACTAATTTACTCATACGATATATATATCTAAATATAAGGTGTTTAACTATGCTTTAATGCTACTGTCAAATGAAAAACGTTCTGCTATTTCATCTATTGCCTTCTTACATCTGACCCAAAACATTGCCAGTGAAATGATTTGCGGTAACACCAACATATGTGAAAACTGAATATATAACATATTAGAAAAGCTTTTGTTTGTTTATATCTGAAATTCCCGCATTTTCTAACCAGATAATTTGAAAATACATTTAATTTACTGATATATAGGCTAAGTTCAATTTAGAAGTGCAACTTTCCCGGTAAGTTTTATATAGGTTTTTTAAACAAAAACATCGACTCCATATCGTATAATGTATTAAATTTGCCTAATTGGGGGTACTATAGTTTTTTTTTTTGCTTCCTGATAGTGAATTTATTTACCTTTGTGTTTTATAAATGTTTAAATAAACAACTTCTTATGCTGTTTAACGCAATTAAAAATAGTTTGTTGGTTGCTCTTTTACTGCTGCTTATCACTGCTTGTCAGAATAATGACCCCGGTGAGAATGCCGCATGGCTGCGAATCAAGCTTACTGATGCTGCTTCTCCTGTCATTAAAGAGCTTTATCTTGATATAAATGGGATAGAGGTGTTTGTCAACGATTCTAAAAACAGTAAAGGCGAATGGATACCTGTCAGCTTTCAGGGAAGTGAATACAACTTGTTTAAACTGATGAACGGCAGAACTGTCTTGCTTGCGGAACAGTACATTCCTGCGGGGGGAGTACTTCAAAAAATAAAACTTATACCCGGAAGTAATAGCAGGATGATTTCCAATACTTCACAGTCAATATCGCTGCAGCTGCCACCCGAAATAAGGGAAGGGATAATTATAGATAATGTTAATGCAGAGCTCTATGCAAATATAATATCCAGTATTGTTATTGATGTAAACGCCTCTCTGTCTGTACGTGAATTGAACGGAAACTATTTTATATATCCAGTGGCAAGGGCATTTTCTGAAACATTCGGAGGTAAGTTGCGTGGATTTGTGGAACCAGTTGAAGCTGCTGCATTCATAGCTGTGGTGCATGATACAGATACTTTCATGACACTTCCCGAAGCAGATGGTATGTTTATGTTTACAGGCCTGGCAGAAGGGACATGGGAGGTACATATGATCGCTAATCCACTGGCTAACTACCGTGATACGGTTTTCACCGACACCATTGTTCAGGGACAAATAACTGAAATAAGGCCTAAACCAGTTCGATTGAAACCTGTCTGACTTCATTGCCAGAGATGCTTAACTTAGGAGATATTCCATTACGAAAAGAACAGGAATGAGGAGTGTAAATATTAAATACATGCTGAAATGATTAAATGGAGCCACCTGGTGGCTCTATTTAAATTATTTTCACAATCACAAATGTACAATAAGCGGCATCTTTATTATCTTTGTATAAATAATAACGTAAAGCAATGTGCAGAAAACAAGTTGACTTGCCAGTATGCCATCAAGAGAAACGACTATAAGTAGTGAACAATTAACAAATACTGAACACGAATGAAAAGATTCCATTTCGCATTGGTTTTAGCCGCCCTGCTGGTTTTAGGAACATCCTGCAAACCTAAACAAAGTGCTTATAAGCAAGTTTATGAGGCCGCAAAAGAGAGAGAAATGCAGCAGACTGCATCTCAGCCCGCAGTGGTTGTAAAAGATGCTAGCCCTCTTCCTCCAGTGGAGGTTTCGGTAAGAAAAGAAAAAGTAGAACCTGTTTACCCGACCGATGCTGCAGGATTGAAAAAATTTAGTGTGGTAATTGCCTCATTAAGCGTGAAGCTGAATGCCGAATCACTGAAGGCACGTATGGAAAACGAAGGTTATAACGTGATTCTGGCTCAAAATGAACAGGGAATGTACCGTGTAATCGTTGCCAGTTATGACAATAAGGATCAGGCAGCAGCCAGGCGTGACGAGATTTACAGTACTTATTCTGCAAAAGGAAGCACCGATTATCTGAGAAGAACCTATGGGGTCCCTTTCAATGATCTCTGGATTCTGGAAAGAGAGTACTAATCTTAAGCCATAGGACCTACGCTTATCTGCCGGCTTTGTTCTGACAATGTATAAATAAAAGCTGCCCGTTATTTTCTATAATGTGGTAGCTTTTTGTGTGATAATTATATGAGAGTTATATTTTTAGGTACTGGAACCTCAACCGGTGTTCCACAAATTGGTTGCAAGTGCAAGGTTTGCAGATCATCCGATTTACGCGATAAGAGGCTTAGAGCATCCGTGTGGATTGAGGTAGATGGCAAGGTAATTGTGATTGACTGTACACCCGATTTCAGGCAGCAGATGCTACCCCTCCCTTTTGGGAAAATCGATGGCCTCCTTATCACTCATGAACATTACGATCATGTAGGGGGAATTGACGACCTTAGGCCATACTCAGTTTTCGGATCTGTGAATCTTTATATGGAAGAGCATCTTGAGAATACCATCAGGGATAGAATGCCCTACTGCTTCACACAACATAAATATGGCGGTGTGCCTGATATTACAATAGGGAGAATTAATTATAATGAGGATTTTTACATTGGAGATGTAAAAGTGACTCCAATCCGTGTGATGCATCACAAGTTGCCAATTCTGGGGTTTCGTATTCACAATTTTGCTTACCTGACAGATGTGAGAACAATTCCCGAACCGGAATATGAAAAACTTCAGGGATTGGATATGCTTGTTATAAGTGCACTTAGGAAGAAGGAACACGTTTCTCATCTTACGTTGGAGCAGGCTTTGGAGATAGCTAAGAGTACAGGTGCAAGGAGCACTTTTTTTACACATATGAGTCATGAAATGGGACTGCATGCGGAAGTTGAGCGCGATCTACCATCCAACATTTTCTTTGCATACGATGGGTTGGAAGTCATGATCTGATAAAGTACAACTTGTTATTAAAATGACAACTTACAACCATGCAGGTGAGCAGAAACTGTAATTTTACAGGTGAGTGTTTTTGTTTTTTTAACCTGTTTCCATGCAACGTTTTATCACTGTTCACATCTTAAAAATTAGTGAGGGATATATTGATAAAAGTTCTTAAGAGTCGCCTCTTTCAAATTGCTGAACTATGAAATTGATAATTCCGGGACTTTAAAACAACATCGAAAAAAATTATTTATCTATTAAACTATTAAGATGAATTTTAGTCTCAGAATGTGAGAGATAAAAATTATTTACAAACAAATATAAAAAAGGGGAAACTATGAAAGCTAAAAAAATAATGCTCGCGGTTTTGCTGGTCGCAGTACCCTTCTTTGGTTTCGCCCAGGAATGGGATGATATTTATGCCGATCCTGCTCAGAATGAACCGGTAAAGGTTCAAAAAGAGAAAAAGGAGCAACAGAAAAAGAAAGTAGTGATTGTTCAGGGTAAGGCATCTAATATGGATGTGACAGCTAACGGCAGAGATATAGACGAATACAATCGCCGAGGCAGTTATAATAACGGTGAGCCTGCAGATACAGATAGTTCCGGCGAATATGAAGCTTATGAATATACAGATAGGATTGTTCGTTTTCACGATCCGGAATCAAGCATCAAAATAACAGGTGCCGATGAAGTTATTGTATATGTAGGTGATGATATATATGAAAGTTATAATAACCGCGGATTGGGTACCAATATTTACCTTGGTATGGGATGGGGTTCTTATTATCCATGGTACAACAGCTGGTATTACCCTTGGTATGATCCATGGTATTATGGCGGATGGTATAGCCCGTGGTATTACGGCGGATGGTACGATCCGTGGTATTACGGTTTCGGCGGGTGGTACGGATGGCACAGCCCATGGTACAACAGATGGTATTCGCCTTGGTATTATGGCGGCGGATGGTACGATCCATGGTATTACGGAGGAGGCTACACTCACGGATTTTATGACGGATTTTATAGCAGCCTGACCAGAAATCGATCGGGAAGAAGCACAGGCGTTTACAGAACAAGCTCAGCTAACAGGGCATCTTCTGCAACGGCAGGCCTCTCAGGCAGATATTCCGGCATGTCAACACGCGGTGTAGTATCGGGCAGATCTTCAGGAACATCCACTCGAAGTAACGTATCGGGAAGAACAGCAACTTCCCTCAACAACAGAGGATCATCTACTGCTCCGAGAACCAGAATAATTGACAATTCAGGCAGGATGTACGATTCCAGGACAGGGCGCGTAATAGACCGTTCCGGAACCACATCCCGATCGAGCTCAGTCAACAGATCGGCAGAATCTTCCAGGTCGAATGAATACAATAGCGGAAGAAGTTCAGGCAGGTCATACGAGAGGAACGCCACTACTCCTTCAAGAACATATCAGAGAAGCTCATCAGCTCCTTCGAGTTCATATAACAGAAGCTCTTCAACAAGCAGCAGAAGAGAAAGTTACTCCGCACCCTCCAGAAGCAGTTCATCCGAGAGGAGCTCATCCAGCTATTCTGCTCCAAGCAGAAGCTCATCATCAGGCTCTTTTGGTGGAAGCAGCAGTAGCAGCGGAGGTAGTAGCCGGAGCTCAAGTGGAAGCAGCGGGCGTTCCAGCGGGAACCGCAGGTAAACAGTATAGAATATATCTGTAAATACAAAATAAGGCTGCCTCAGAAAATTGCAGAGGTAATATTTATGAGGGAGCCTTTTATATACTAAAAAAATAATTGTGCTAAAAGAATTAACGAATCATATAAATCATTCATTCATATCTGAAACATGATTACCGATAGTTCCATATCTTGTATATATAATATATAAATCGTATGAAAAAAATCACATATATATTTTTCTCACTACTCATTTTTTCGGCATCCCTGCTTGCACAGGGAGAGGTTGATGCACAAAGGTTCTCGCGCGAAGACCTGCACGGAACCGCACGTGCCATATCTATGGGAGGAGCGTTTGGTGCACTGGGAGGTGATCAGACAGCAATTTCCATCAACCCGGCAGGTATTGCAGTTTACCGCAGTTCGGAGGTAGTAGGGACGCTCAGTCTGTATAATGAGAAATCGACCGTTGGAAGTAACGATGCAAACAAAACCCATTTTAATTTCGACAATCTTGGGTTTGTGGGTTATTTCCCTTTAAGAAACGATGTGACACCTCTCATAAATTTTGGGTTTTCTTATAATAAGATGAAATCGTTCTATAAGAAAGTTACGGCTTTAGGAAGTCCAAACAGCACATTAATTGATTATATTGCTGACAGGAGCGCGGGAATTGATCCCGACAAATTAAAGATGGGTGATGAGCTGCCTGATCCGTTTGAAACACAAAACTGGTTATCTGTTCTGGGATATAACTCATACCTCATAGATCCAGTGAATGACGGAGCCTATTACGATCCCGTAAATACAAAGGGTGAGAGGGCCCTCAACGAGATCAGAACATCTGAGAGCGGCTATATTGATAATTATGATTTCACTGTTGGTACCACCATCAATTATGTTCTGAACATCGGTTTGTCACTCTCTGTTAAAGATGTATACTACAGGCTTGTTTCCGATTATCTGGAAGATTTTAAAGATGGCGGATATACTTTAACAAACTGGCTGAAGACAAGTGGCGCGGGAGTAAGTGCCAAATTAGGTTTAATTTACAGGCCCTCAAATACATTGAGACTTGGGCTTGCATACCATACACCCACATGGTATGCACTTACTGAAACATATAGCGCTCAGATTGATGATGATATGGGAGCTTATATTTCAGATCCGAATTATAAACCCGATGTAACATATTCAGCTATTTTTTCCAACAATTATGATATGAAGACTCCTGGAAAATGGGTAGCAGGAATTGCAGCCGTTTTGGATAACAGATTCATAGTTAGCATGGATTATGAACTTGTTGATTATAGTAAGATGAAGTTGATTGTTCCATCCAACTCTTCGGTTTCATCAAGCTGGTATGATATCGATAATGAATATATCTCGGTCGATTTCAGGCCTGCGTCAACTGTTAAGGCAGGAATGGAATATCGCTTTACTCCTCAATTCTCAGGCAGATTGGGATATGCATGGATGCAGAATCCTTACAAGGCCGAATTCAGGAATAGTGGCGATGCTGCTGTTGCCGGCTCTAACACCATTTACAGGATGGAGGGCGATGCGAACTATTTTACCGGCGGTTTCGGATATCGTTTCAACAGAAACTTCTTCCTCGATCTGGCACTTGTTTACAAGACCCAGAATGACGACCTCTACCCGTTTCCGAACCTTTATACGGAAAATAGGGAGGAACTTGTGATTGACGCAACTCCCTTTACCTTAAAAAATAACTCTTTCAGAGGGTTGGTAACATTAGGGTATAAGTTTTAAATAATTGAATCTCTTTAAACTGATGGCCGGGATAAAATCCCGGCTTTTTTTTACCTTTTTCGGTAAAAAAAGGTACCTTTGCACCATTGGAAATCAATATTTAAAATTCAGATCAGATGTCAGAAGAACAAAAAGGTTATCTCTCTGCCAGTGGAAAGAGAAAAGTAACTACACATCGCCTTCTGGAGATGAAGCAGAGGGGAGAAAAAATATCAATGCTCACGGCGTATGACTACTCTATGGCTTCAGTAATAGACTTTACTGGAATTGATGTGATTCTTGTAGGCGACTCAGCATCTAATGTTATGGTTGGAAACACTACCACACTTCCTATTACGGTAGACCAGATGATATATCACGGTAAATCTGTGATGAATGCAGTAAAACGTGCCATGGTGGTAATAGATATGCCTTTCGGAAGTTATCAGGGAAACCCGTATGAGGCTGTCTCCAACGCTGTTAAAATAATGAAGGAGACTCAGGCCGATTGCCTTAAACTGGAAGGAGGCAAGGAGATTATTGAGGCGGTAAAGGGCATATTGAATGCTGGAATACCAATTATGGGACACCTGGGACTTATGCCCCAATCAATAAATAAATACGGGACTTATGCAGTGCGTGCACAGGATGATGATGAGGCCAGAAAGCTCATAGAGGATGCACTTCTTCTTCAGGAAGCAGGTTGTTGCTCGCTTGTTCTGGAAAAGATACCTGCCGAATTGGCAAAAAGGGTGGCGTCTGAACTCACTATCCCTGTAATTGGTATTGGCGCCGGTCAGCACGTTGATGGTCAGGTTTTGGTGATGCACGATATGCTAGGGCTAAACAAGGGCTTTTCACCGCGTTTCCTGCGCCGTTATGCCAATCTGTTTGGTGATATAACCACAGCTGTGCAAAAATACATAAACGACGTTAAATCATCAGATTTCCCTTCGGAAGATGAGAGTTATTGATTTTTATCGTTGATCTATATCAAGCTTGAATCAGCTAAACAACTGTTTTTAATTTCATAGAGTATTACACCATTTAGGTGTACTGCTGAGGTGATGTTGTAATTTGCAAAAGAAATTCATGAAGACGTTATAATTCTTTTTCAAATATTATAACTTATAAGATCTTTGTAGCCAGGTATTTCCATAAGGTACCTGTAGGCTCGGTTTTCATAATCAATCAGGCAACAGTAATGTCTCATTCCATTGGAAACAACAATATAGGGCACCCTCAACACACTGCTGTATCGTGCAGCCTGATCGAACACCTCCCGGGTGATGGTTGTTTCAGGCTCTTTATACTCCACAATCATCAACGGCTTAAGATTGTTATTATAAATTACAGTATCGCATCGTAGCGTGAGTGAATTAAGTTTTATTGCAGTTTCGTTTGCAATGAGCGAAGCAGGATAGTTTTTCTCAGTGATCAGATAATGTACAAAGTGTTGGCGTACCCATTCCTCGGGAGTAAGTGCCACATATTTCCTACGCAGGGGATCGAATATCTGATGTCCGTTGTTGATTTTTCGGATTTTAGCATCAAATGATGGTAAATTTAATTCGTACATTTGTATCTTTGTTTAACTAACCGGTCCATATGATTTAATCATTACGGTTTCATATAAAACAAAATTACCGCTTTTTTATGAGAACAAAACAAGAAATTGTGGAGAATTGGCTCCCAAGATATACTAAACGGCCGTTGAACGAATTCACGAAATTTATTCTTCTGACCAATTTTCAGAAATATGTGGAGATTTTTGCTCGCTATTTCGATGTACCCATTGTGGGAGCAGATGCCAATATGCCTAACGCGTCGGCAAACGGGATTACCATCATTAATTTTGGTATGGGTAGTGCTAATGCAGCCACTGTTATGGATCTGCTTAGTGCAATAGCACCTACGGCTGTTTTGTTTCTGGGGAAATGCGGTGGATTGAAATTGAGGAGCGACCTGGGTGATTACATCCTGCCCATTGCTGCAATCCGTGGTGAGGGAACATCGAACGACTATTTTCCTCCGGAAGTACCATCACTGCCTGCATTTAGCCTGCTTAGGGCAGTTTCGTCAAATGTGCGTGATTTTAACCGCGATTACTGGACAGGTACTGTTTATACCACCAACCGCCGTGTATGGGAGTATGATGAGGAGTTTAAAAACTATCTGCGGCAAATACGGGCCATGGCGGTAGATATGGAGACTGCAACACTATTTACATGTGGTTTCGCCAATCATATTTCCACAGGAGCACTTCTGCTTGTGTCTGATCAACCTCTTATTTCAACAGGTGTGAAGACAGAAAAAAGCGATCAGCTGATAACGGAGCAATTCGTTGAAGAGCATGTTAAGATAGGCATAAAATCGCTTTCTTCTATTATGAACAAAGGATCCACTATCAAACACTTACGTTTCGACTGGTAACCTGCATCAGGTAATTTTTATTATTATTATTATTATTATGGCTATATCTGTCAAATCCTCTTATGATTCTATACGCAACGATATTCTGAAACGTAATTTCAGTCCTGTTTATCTGTTTATGGGTGAGGAGTCCTATTTTATAGATGAGCTGACAGAGTTGTTGTCTGAAACTGTTCTTACTGAAACGGAAAAGGACTTTAATATGCTTACCTTTTACGGCGTTGACTCTGATGTAAATAATATCATTGCCACTGCACGCCGTTTTCCTATGATGGCAGAACATCAGCTCATTATTGTGAAGGAGGCACAGAACCTGGAAAGGTTTGAGCTCCTGGAGGTTTATGCAAAAAACCCTATGCCCACCACCGTACTTGTGATTAACTACAAACATGGTACGGTTGACAGGCGAAAGTCTGTGGCCAAGAGCATTGAAAAGGCAGGTGTTGTATTTGAATCGAAGAAGCTATATGAAAACCAGATACCGGCTTTTGTCACTTCCTATCTAAGGGAGAAGGATATCACAATTGATGAAAAATCGGCCCAGATGCTTGCCGGCTATGCAGGTAACGATATTAGCAAACTTATTCCGCAGCTCCAGAAGCTGGAGGTTTCGTTGCCAGAAGGATCAAGTCGTATTACAGCGGATCTGATAGAAAAGAATGTTGGTATCAGCAAGGACTATAATAATTTCGAATTGCTGAATGCCATTATCGAAAAAAACAAACTTGTTGCCAACAGGATTATGGATTATTTCGGCAAAAATCAGAAGGATAACCCAATGATGGCAACGGTGGCTGTTCTATTCAATTATTTCAGTAACCTGCTTGAGTGCTTTTGGCTTCCACAGAAAAATGAACAGAGTATCATGAATGCTCTAAATATAAAGTCACTCTATATTGTTCGTCGCGATTATATTCCCGGATTACGAAATTACAACGCTAACAAAGTAATGGAGATTATCTCTCTTCTAAGAACCTATGATGCACGTTCCAAAGGGATAGACAACGTGTCGGCATCGCAGAGCGAGTTGATGAAAGAACTAGTATATAAAATCATGCATTGACAGATATCTCACATCGGAGATTCTCCAAAATGGGTCAGGGGTGATACTTGACAGTTGTAAAAACAATATATGAGTCCTCTCCGTAAACTTCAAAACCCAATTTTATCGGTTTACAACTTATTGAAAATCAATGACCATCTTGTGAAATTTTCAAGAAAAAAGACTTATCGGAGGAGACTCATATATAAAACAACTAACTGAAAAACTTCAGGGGATCTGCTTCCCTCATCTTTTTAACCACTATTCCTGATTTTTAAATTCTACTTTATTTATATAGCTGGCGGGTATAGATCGTATAACTCCGCCAGGTGACTGGGCAATTTATGCTGCGCCAAGAGCGGCGATTAGTGTATAGATCTCATAACTCCGCCAGGTGACTATTTGCATTTAGTTGAAATAGAAGAAAACATATACTCATTTGGATTATGTCTCGACGCGCAAATGTTTAGCTTTTGCATAACATTTTTGTTTAGACATTACAATATTTGTCAAATTTTTGGCTCGATTTTAAATCGCTGAGAGTAACGAATTTTCAACATATGTATATCTATGTCAGATTTATGGGATTCTCAGAGAAAACAGATTTGTTAACACTGCAATCAGCATTATTTTTATTACAAATGTGTAAAAAGTAAGCCGGGACAGTTGGAACAAATGTAAATAAAGGAATGCAATACATATGTTACACGTCATGAAGGTTTACACTTTTACTTTAGTTACATTTCTATATTCAGCGATTTAACACTACCATATACCATTCTTTTATTTATATATATAGGTATAGATGAATATATTAGTGCGATTTATTGAATGTTTGGATCAGGTTTTATAATAGATGGAAGCACTGTTTGCAGATATGATGTTAAATAATTGATTAAATTTATATTTAATGAACATTATATCAGCTTTATACGGCAAATATATAAATATAATATTTATATATTTATAGGTGGATTTTAATCAGGGTACAAATGTATCTATACAAATGTAAATCAGTTCGCAAACAATTGTAATTTACAAATATAAACACGTCCTATTTTCATTTGTAAATATTTTATTATACATTTGTGGCGTTACTTTTGTAATAAAATCATGCTGCTATATATCGTGTAACATTTAAAAGGCCTGTTTATGAAAGATCGAATCAAACTTATCATGGAAAAAGAGAACCTGACTCCGGCGAAATTTGCTGACAAGTTACAAATCAACAGGGCAATTATTTCTCACATATTAAACGGAAGAAATAATCCAAGTCTTGATGTGGTTACCAAAATATTGAGCGAGATAAACTGCATAAATCCCGAATGGTTGATTAATGGAACGGGAAAAATGTATAAAGATGGTTATAAATCTGAATTAATTTCCAAAGATCCTGATTTATTCAATCAGGTTGAAATAAAACCTGATAAAGTACCTGAGATAGTTGAAAAACCTAAGGATTTTGAGTTAAAACATGCTGTAAATTACCATCAGATATCTGAAAACAAGCATGTTGAACAGGTCAAAATGATTGATAAAAAAGTTACCCGGATAATTATTTACTACAGCGATAATACTTTTGAGACCTTAACTCCTGACCGGGTGTGATTGCAGGCTATTCTTTTTTAATATAAATACGCGCGACTTTCAAATGGGGCTATAAATATGATAAACAATCGAAAACCATGCTTGCAAGGTATATTGAATGTTTATATCTTTGGATTGACGGTACTAAATATTATTTAATAACCGTAAATATGTGTATATCGTTAATAATGCTGCATGATGAAAGTAAAGAGGCCGGGTACACAATCGTGTTTAACTTCAAGTGAGGTGAACTTTATAAACGAAACGGAGAGCCGGTCAATGGCAGCTCCGGGACCATCGTTGCGACTTATTGATGCTATCGTATTTATTATAGGCATAGTGATTGGTGCCGGGATTTTTAGAACACCGTCAGTGGTTGCGGCCAACACCCCTGACACTTTTTGGTTTTTGGTATTGTGGGTTATTGGAGGAATAATTTCGCTTTTAGGTGCGTTTTGTTACTCTGAACTGAGTTCTACCTTCCCTAATGCAGGCGGAGACTACAATTTTTTAAAATTGGCTTTCGGGGAAAAATTTTCTTTCCTTTTTGCCTGGTCACGTATCACTATAACACAAACTGGTTCCATTGCTATTCTAGCCTTTATTGCCGGTGATTATTTGTCCCAGCTGCTCCCTTTGGGCGTTTTCTCATCAGCTTTTTATGCAGCTGTAATCGTTATTACACTTACATTGATAAATGTATTGGGAATTAAGTTTGGTGTGGGAATGCAAAAGATTATGATTCTTTTGCAGTTTATTGGCATTTTAATAATTGTGCTGGCAGGATTATTTATAGAATCATCCGTTACAATGGAAATTCCGGGAGGCCACCCGGAAATAAGCAGGTTATCAGGCTCATCAATCAGCTTGGCGCTTATATTTGTATTATTAACGTTCGGTGGCTGGAATGAAGCTGCATATATCACCTCCGAGTTGAAGACCGGCAGTCGTAATATTGCACTGGGACTGATTATCAGCATTTTTATTATCACATTGATATATATTCTTATCAACCTGGCATTTCTGAATGTGCTGGGACTTGAAGGCGTGGCTGCTTCAGAAGCTGCAGGGGTTGATATGATGAGGGCCACACTTGGTGAAAAGGGTGTTGTAATGATAGGTGTATTAGTCTCACTCTCTGCACTAACTTCATTGAATACAACCATTTTTACCGGTGCGAGAACAAACTACGCGTTTGGAAAGGATTTTGAAACGATTGCTTTTCTGGGAAAATGGAACAGTGAGAAATCTGCGCCTGTAAATTCACTTCTATTACAGGGTTTTATATCTATTTTACTTATCACATTTGGAGCTTTTACCCGCAATGGTTTTGAGTCTATGGTTGAATTTACTGCTCCTGTATTTTGGTTTTTCTTTTTGTCTACCGGGTTGAGTTTGTTTGTATTGAGGAGAAAAAAGCCTTTTGTAACACGACCGTTTAAAGTGCCGGCATATCCTGTAACACCAATTCTGTTTGTATGCTTTTGCGGTTACATGCTTTATTCAAGCCTCTCATTTACAGGAACAGGCTCACTGATGGGAGTCGCCCTGCTATTGATAGGTTGGTTAATTTCACCCCTATTTATGTCTTCACACCAGTGATCTTGGTATGAATGTCCGGGTAAACAGAATGAAATCGATTATTGGATTCAACGTTGTGAAAATAAAAATTAAGATGTACTTTTGTATTCTCAGATTAAATAGCTGAAATAGTATGAAAGTGCTCGATTTTACTGTTCGCTCCAATATAGCATTAAACAACAGAAATCATTTGATCAAGATTTCGCCGGCTAACGAAGAAATATTACCGGAAATGTTCCCTGGCCAGTTCGTTCAGATTCTGGTCGATAGTTCACCACGAGTCTTTTTAAGGAGGCCGATATCAATCAACCTGGTAGATATTGAAAAGAACGAGATTTGGCTTCTTATACAAAAAGCAGGTGAGGGAACAGGGAAGATATGTGAAACGAAACCAGGCGGAACCATAAACATGATATACCCTTTGGGAAACTCATTTACCATGCCCTTGAAGAAAGGGCAATATCTGCTTGTAGGTGGAGGGGTAGGTACGGCACCACTGCTTTTTTTAGGTAAAAAAATGAAAGAAAATGGATTTAAACCATCTTTTTTACTGGGAGGTCGTACAGAAAAAGATATTTTGCAGAGAGCAGATTTTGAACGTTATGGCACAGTTTACTTTACAACTGAAGATGGTTCACTGGGAGAGAAAGGATTTGTAACCAGTCACTCACTGTTGCAGGAGAAGCAGTATGATTTTATCTACACCTGCGGTCCCAAGCCAATGATGATGGCAGTTGCACGATATGCGCACGATAAAGGCATAGGATGCGAAGCTTCACTTGAGAATCTTATGGCATGCGGATTTGGAGCTTGTCTATGCTGCATTGAAAAAACTATAAAAGGAAACGTATGTGCCTGCACAGAAGGGCCTGTTTTTAACATAAAAGAACTCACATGGCTAGATTAGAGGTACAAATAGGAGATTTAAAGCTTAAAAATCCGGTAATGACTGCTTCCGGTACGTTTGGTTATGGTACGGAATATGCCGATTTTATTGATTTGGGGCGGCTTGGAGGAATCTTCGTGAAAGGAACAACACTTGAGCCCCGTGAGGGTAATGATTACCCCAGAATGGCCGAAACTTCATCGGGCATGCTCAATTCGGTAGGGCTTCAGAATAAAGGTGTGGACTATTTTGTTGAACATCTTTATCCGGTTATCAAGGAGTACAATACCCATATGATCGTTAACGTATCGGGTTCGTCTATTGAAGATTATGTGGCTTGTGCGGAGAAGCTCGCCGATCTGGAAAAGATGCCTGCCATCGAGCTGAATATCTCCTGCCCCAACGTGAAAGAGGGAGGTATGGCGTTTGGCACATCATGTGTTTCAGCAGCACACGTAACCAGGGAGGTACGTAAGGTATTTCCTAAAACGCTGATAGTTAAGTTGTCGCCTAACGTTACCGATATATCCGGGATTGCCCGTTCGGTAGAAGATGAAGGTGCCGATGCAGTGTCGCTGGTTAACACTTTTCTTGGAATGGCTATTGATATAGAGAGCAGAAAACCCAAGCTTTCTACAGTCACTGGGGGATTATCAGGCCCGTGCATCAAACCAATTGCGTTGCGTATGGTGTGGGAGGTTTTTAATGCAGTAAAAATTCCCATTATCGGCATTGGGGGGATCAGTAACTGGCAGGATGCTATTGAATTCATACTTGCCGGTGCTGTTGCGGTGCAAATAGGGACATACAATTTCATCGATCCTGCAGTATCGGTGAAAGTTGTGGAAGGTATCAATAACTATCTCGACAGGCACAATATCTCCTCCATAAAAGAGTTAGTGGGAAAAATGATTGTAAATTAGATGATTTTGATAATATTTGTTTTTAATTTAGCCTTAAAACTATCATTATGCACTTTTTAAAAGGTTTTTATTTGACAAAATGAATAAAAACTTTATCTTTGTACTTTCAAAATTGTAACTCACGGTAAATTAAATATGTCAAAATTGCAAATTCCTAAGGATTACAAACCGCTCCTGAACCTGAAACAGACAGAGTTGGGAATAAAGAATATTAAAGATTTTTTCCAGGTCAATCTGGCTTCAGAACTGCGTTTGCGCCGGGTAACAGCTCCTCTTTTCGTGGAAAGCGGTACAGGTATAAACGATGACCTGAACGGTGTGGAGCGGCCTGTACGTTTTCCTATAAAGGATATGGGCGACAAGAGCGCTGAGATAGTGCACTCTCTTGCAAAATGGAAACGGTTAACCCTTGCCGAATATGAAATTGAAGAGGGGTTCGGTATCTATACCGATATGAATGCTATCCGTGCCGATGAAGAACTCGATAACCTGCACTCGCTCTATGTTGATCAATGGGATTGGGAGCTTGTAATAAATGAAAAGGACCGGACTGTGGATTTTCTGAAACAGATAGTCAGGCGTATATATGCTGCAATGCTACGTACTGAATACCTTGTTTATGAGCTGTTTCCTGCAATCAAACCGCAGCTTCCTGCTCGGATCACCTTTATCAACGCCGAAGAGTTGCTACAGAAGTATCCCGAAATGGATGTTAAGCAAAGAGAGGACGCTATCACAAAGGAGTATGGTGCCGTATTTGTGATTGGAATAGGAGCACCGCTGTCCAATGGTGAGCCTCATGACGGGCGGGCACCTGATTACGACGACTGGAGCACTTTAAATGCAGAAGGTTATCCCGGGCTCAATGGCGATCTGCTGGTATGGAATCCGGTTCTGGAGAAAGCTGTTGAATTATCTTCAATGGGTATCCGTGTTGATTCCAGATCGCTGAAGCAGCAGCTGAAGCTGTGTGGCAAAGAAGATCGTCTTTCGTTATATTTTCACAAAAGACTTATTAACAATGAGCTCCCACTCTCTATAGGAGGCGGAATCGGGCAATCTCGCTTGTGTATGTACTATCTTCGCAAAGCACATATCGGTGAAATACAGGCTAGCTTATGGCCACATGAAATGAGGAAAGAAGCGATGCAAAAGGGTGTTTTTCTTATTTAGCTGAACTTTCTGATTTACCCAAGGAATGCTTGAGTATGTTGTAATTATCAGATTATGATTATGCTGAACTCTTGTTCGATGGATAATTTTAGAAACTTAAATCATGAATAAAGTATGGATGTGAAATTGGAACAGAGCTGGAAGTATCAGCTCGATAAGGAATTTAAAAAACCTTATTTCAAGAAACTTACAGATTTTGTTAAGCATGAATATTCAAACAAAACAATTTATCCTCCCGCAAAATTGATTTTCAACGCTTTTGACAGTTGTCCTTTCAACGAAGTGAAAGTGGTAATTGTTGGACAAGATCCCTATCATGAACCGGGTCAGGCTCACGGTTTATGCTTTTCTGTGAACAATGGGGTGCAAATACCTCCGTCACTTATAAATATATATAAAGAGATAGAGAGCGACCTGGGAAAACCTGTTCCCCGTTCAGGAAACCTGGAACGATGGGCAAAGCAGGGGGTACTTCTGCTGAATGCAACCCTAACGGTTCAGGCACATCGTGCCGGATCGCATCAGGGAAAAGGGTGGGAAGAGTTCACCGATGCAGTAATCAGGCATTTAGCTGAAGACCGTGATCACCTGGTATTCATTCTCTGGGGTGCCTATGCGCAAAGAAAAGGTGCTACAATTGATGCGAACAGACATTTAATTTTAAAATCACCACATCCTTCGCCGCTTTCTGCTCACCGGGGATTCTTTGGTAATAAACATTTCAGCAAGGCAAATGATTACCTCCAAGCTCACGGAAAAAAACCTGTCGACTGGTGATAACAAAACACCGACTTTACCCTACGCTGCCTTCCAGGCTTATCTCGAGTAATTTCTGTGCTTCTACAGCAAATTCCATGGGGAGCTTGTTAACTACCTCTTTTACATATCCATTCACTATCAGGCTTACAGCTTCTTCTTCACCCAGCCCTCGCTGGTTGCAATAGAAGATCTGGTCTTCACTGATCTTTGACGTTGTAGCTTCATGCTCCAGAATGGCTGTAGGATTTTGAATATCAGTGTAAGGAAAAGTGTGAGCGCCGCAATGGTCGGTAAGCAACAGGCTGTCACATTGTGAGTGGTTACGTGCATTATCAGCTTTTTTGGCCACCTTTACCAGCCCCCTGTAGCTGTTCTGGCTGCTTCCCGCGGAGATTCCCTTTGAAACAATTCGGCTACGTGTGTTTTTTCCCAGATGAATCATCTTTGTTCCCGTATCTGCCTGCTGGAAATTATTGGTGACAGCCACAGAGTAGAATTCACCCACAGAGTTGTCGCCGGCTAAAATGCATGAAGGGTATTTCCAGGTTATAGCCGATCCGGTTTCTACCTGTGCCCAGGAGATCTTAGAATTGTTCCCTTTGCAGATACCCCTTTTTGTCACAAAATTATAAACGCCGCCTTTACCATTTTTATCACCCGGATACCAGTTCTGTACGGTTGAGTATTTAACTTCGGCATTTTCTAGAGCTATAATCTCCACGATGGCGGCATGAAGCTGGTTCTCGTCGCGCATAGGGGCAGTACAACCCTCAAGGTAACTCACGTATGAGTCGTCATCGGCAACAATAAGTGTACGTTCAAACTGTCCCGTGTTGGCGGTGTTAATGCGGAAATAGGTGGAAAGTTCCATTGGGCAGCGTACTCCCTTGGGTATATAAACGAAAGACCCATCGCTAAACACTGCCGAGTTTAAAGCAGCGAAATAATTATCCTTGTATGGAACAACTGTTCCCATATATTTCTTAACCAGATCGGGGTGATGTTTCACTGCCTCGCTGAATGAGCTGAAAATTATCCCCTTTTCGGCAAGTACCTCTTTGAAAGTGGTTTTGATGGAAACACTGTCCATAACCGCATCCACGGCAACACCGGTCAGCTGCTTCTGTTCTTCCAGCGGTATACCGAGACGTTCAAAGGTATTCAACAATTCAGGATCCACCTCATCAAGGCTTTTCGGACTTTTTTTATTGGTAGGATCTGCATAATATATGATATCCTGATAATTAATCTTCGGTATCTTCAGGTGTGCCCATTCAGGCATCTTCATGCTGAGCCATTGATTATAGGCTTTCAGCCGGAACTCCAGAAGCCACTCAGGCTCATCCTTTTTCATTGAAATCAGTCGTACTACGTCTTCGTTCAATCCCTTTTCAATTACAAAAGTCTCAACATCAGTAGTGAATCCGTATTTGTAATCCTGATTGGTTAAATCTGTTAATATTTGATTTTGATCTAATTCTTGCATATCTGATATCTATTTGTCGGCCGGTTAAGCCGGTTTAAAATCACCGGATAACACATCCGATAATTGATAACAACAATTTAGTTGTTTTGTTTATGCAAAGTAACCATTTTCTCTCCAAAATGAGAAATAATTAATAACTTGCGAGGCCCTATCAAGCAGCTAAACCATTATTTATCTTGTATACTACTCCAATGCAAAGTAAGGTTCCGGCATGCTTGTAATGAAACACTTGGTACCATTGAGATCTTATAGAAGATTATCATTGTTAAAGCATTCGGGCTTGATGAGGCATTTTATTCATTCACAAGTTTAAACTGTGGCAAAGAAAGCAAAAAAATAAGACGAGCAAGGGTTTAAAATTAGC